>AP017991.1:780000-1080000 GCA_003609755.1 Planktothrix agardhii NIES-204 | reverse complement strand
ACCTACTTATTGTCTAAGAAACCGGATTTCTAAACTTTACACTTTCAGTCCATTGGCAAACTTGATTTTCAAATAATCATCTTCCATTTTTGCCCCAGAAGGTTGCAACATAGCTAAAGCTTGGGGTAAAACTAAATTCCGGCGATGATTACCAATTCTAATATTGAGTTCGTCTCCGGTTTTATTTAATTGAACCTGCTCTTTAGGAATTCCTGGTAAATACAATTCTAGCGTATATTCATTATTGTCTACCACCACGCGAAGTGTATTTTCCTTATAGTAAACCTGACTAGGATCTTCATCTTTATATAGCACTTCTTTTAATCTTTCTAAGGCTTTAAACCCACACAACTCCTCAGAAAATAACGGCACTTCCTTAACAGGTAAGGGTCTAAAGTTATCATGAATTTCTTGACGATATTGTTTCTGATTTTCTTTCCATTTTTGGAAAAATGGATCAGTCACTTCTTCAGGAATAATCCGATTTGCGATCACTAAATCCGTAGAAACATTATACAAACTTAAATAGGCATGGGCGCGTAAAGATTCTTTAATTACCATTTTTTCCGGGTTGGTAACTAAACGTACCGAGGTTTGCATATTATCGGTTAAAACCTTTTCTAAAGCTTCAATTTTTTCATAAAATTCATAAGGTGCATCCATAACTTCTTTATCAGGTAAAGAAAACCCGGTCAAAGGTCTAAAAATCGGTTCAAATAGAGGACGCAACGCCACCGACATTCCTTGTAACGGTTTATAAAATTTTCTCATATACCAACCCCCCACTTCAGGTAAACTTAACAGTCTTAACGCTGTTCCCGTTGGGGCTGAATCAATAATTAAAACTTCAAAATCTTTTTCATCATAATGGCGTTTCATCCGCACCAGACCGAAAATTTCGTCCATGCCGGGTAAGATGGCCAGTTCTTCCGCTTGAACTCCATCAAGTCCTTGCGCCTGTAATACCTGACTAATATAGCGTTTCACCGCCCCCCAGTTGCCTTCAAGTTCCATCAGGGCATCTAATTCTGCCCCCCACAGGTTAGGTCGGACGAGACGGGGTTCGTGTCCCAAAGGCATATCAAAGCTATCAGCGAGGGAGTGGGCGGGGTCGGTACTCAATACCAGGGTTTTATGCCCCAACTCCGCACAGCGTAAGCCTGTTGCCGCCGCAACGGAGGTTTTACCCACGCCACCTTTACCCGTCATTAAAATTACGCGCATACCGTTTAAACTTAAAATTTGTTTACATTATTTAATGTTAGCGGGTTTTTAGTCAGAATAACTGTTTCACCACATCCCAGCGCGAACAGTCCCAATAGTCGATATGGCTTTCAATTAGGTTATGGGCGTTGAGCTTGAGTTCACTCCGTCCTGGGATAGAAATTCTGGGTTTCCAGGGTAGGGGAGTTGTCCAACTGAGTGTCCACCTGGTTTCTATTAAATTATCAGTTTGAGTAATATTGTGTAAATCCAGTTGAATGTCTAAAAACCAAGTTTTCATAAACCCAATCATTTGTTGATAACGTTTTAACCCGTTAAATTGATTCATGGGGTCTTTAAAATAAACGTTATCGGCATAAATATGATAGCTTTGGTGATCAGGAAATTGTTGATAATCTTGTTTAATAATCTCGATAATATCCATAATCTTATTATATAAGTAATAATTTTAGTATAACATGATTGTTCAATCCCTTTATTCTAGGTTCTAACCATTCCCTAACAGTTAACCGTGATTCAACTCCAAGTTCCTAGTCTAAGTTCACCCCCTGATTTTGATCATCAGTTTCTCGCTGAAGTAGATTTACTGCGCTTGTTAGCAAGTCAGAAATTAGACAGTTCACAAAAACGGAACATGGGGCAATTTTTAACACCGTCTGCTGTGGCAGAATTAATGGCAGGAATGTTTGAAAATTGGCAGAAACCAGAAATTTGTCTTCTGGATGCCGGGGCAGGGATAGGTTCATTATCGGCTGCATTTGTTGATACTATTTGTCAACTCCAAAAACGTCCTTTAAAGTTAAGAATTATTGCCTATGAAATTGAAACATTTTTCTTAAACTATCTGCAACAAACTTTAAATCGATGTGCGAAAGAATGTGAAAAAGCCAATATTGCCTTGAATTATGAAATTCGCCCGACTGATTTTATTGAGGCAGCAGTCAATCAACTTCAGCCTAACTTATTTGATCAGAGTGAAAATATTGCCTTTACTCACGCCATTTTAAATCCACCTTATTTTAAAATTAATGCTAACTCAAAAAATCGGATGTTATTACGTTCTATCGGATTAGAAACCAGTAATATTTATCCGGGGTTTATTGCCTCAGCAATGCAATTATTAGTTCCCGATGGAGAACTTGTTGCCATTATACCTAGAAGTTTTTGTAATGGGTTATATTTTCGAGATTTTCGTAGAATGTTCTTAGAGCAAATGGCATTATCTCAAGTGCATCTTTTTGAATCTCGACAGGAAGCATTCCGGGATGATGAAGTCCTACAAGAAACAATAATTATCCACGCGATTAAACAAACTGAAAAAAAATCTACTGTTCTGATTAATAGTAGCGATAGTGCAGAGGATGACTTGATTTTGTCCCATAGCTTGCCTTATCAGGAAATTGTAAATCCCCGGGATACAGATACTAAAAGAGGGGAATATACCCCTAATTTATCCAGTGCATTTTTCATGGGGATATATTAAATATCCAACGGTAACAAAGAAGCCTCAATCTTTAGTTAAAACCGAAGAAACAGCTAATCTATTAGTTCCTAATGAACATTATGTTTTGATAAAGCGGTTTTCTTCTAAAGAGGAAAAAAAGCGAGTGGTTGCTGCGGTTTATGATGCCAATACTATTAATACTAAATGGGTAGGTTTTGAAAATCACCTTAACTATTTTCATCAAAACGGACAAGGATTATCCTTGACCCTAGCACGGGGACTAGCAATTTACTTAAATTCAAGTCTTGTCGATTCATTTTTCCGGCTGTTTAATGGAAATACTCAAGTGAATGCAACTGACTTCAGAAATTTGAATTATCCTAAATTAGAACAGTTATTATGGTTAGGGGAACAGATTAATAATTTGTTTCCTTCTCAAGAAAATATTGATACACTAATTCAGAAAGAATTATTGAATATGACAGATTTTACAGAAAATAATCCGATTTTAATCAAATCCAGAATTGATCAAGCTTTAAATATCCTTGAACAACTGGAATTTCCCAAAGCACAACGGAATGAACGGTCAGCATTAACATTACTGGCTTTACTAAATCTTAAACCTAATGATAAATGGGAGTCTGCTGCATCTCCCTTAATGGGAATTACACCCATGATGGAATTTATGGCACAATATTATGGTAAAAATTATAAACCAAATACGAGAGAAACTGTCCGTCGCCAAACCATTCACCAATTTTTAGATGCTGCTTTAATTGTTGCCAACCCTGATGAATCTAATCGTCCAATTAATAGTCCTAAAACCGTTTATCAAATTGAAGAAAGTGCTTTAGAATTATTACGAAGTTATGGAAATCCAGAATGGAAAAAAATGATTAAAACTTACCTTGCTTCTATTCAATCTTTGAAAGATCGTTATGCCACAGAACGAGAAATGTCTCGGATTCCTATTCTTATTGAAGGAGAAATCAAAACACTTTCACCGGGTGGTCAAAATGTTTTAATTGAAAAAATTATTACTGAATTTGCACCTCGATTTACACCAGAACGTTGTTTAAAAGTTCAAAAATTCCTTTAGTGATGGTGACAGCATTTCTGAGTCGGAAAGCAATGGTCGGATATTTGACAGAAATTGCTTGGGAGACTGATGTTTGGGTGGCCGAAGATGTTACCCATTTAATTCATTTTAATGGTCAACATCTTTTACAATTATATCAATCTCAGCTTCCTCTAATTTAAAGTAATAATTAGAACTCTTGCAAATTGGGGAGTATCAGCCTCAAAATTTTCCGATTTAATAATCTCGATAATATCCATAATTGCTATATTATTATTTATAGCGAGCGAAGACGCCCGCACTGCAAGAATTGTATGATTTCGGGATAGAGAATTTAGCTCCTGAACAGCTTAACCATCAACCGTCACCCGACAACCAATATCTCGACGATAGTAAAGTCCTTCAAAATTGATATAGTTAACCGCTTTATAGGTTTGGGTGATAGCTTCTTGGAAGGTAGACCCAACGGCCGTAACCCCTAAAACTCGTCCGCCATCAGTAAGAATTTGGCCGTCTTGTAGTTGGGTTCCCGCATGGAATATTATAGCCCCCGATGCTTCTGCATCTTCTATTCCAGTGATAACTTTGCCTTTTTGATAGGAACCGGGATAACCCCCAGAAGCTAATACCACACACACAGAAACCCCCGATTTCCATATTAAAGAAACCTGTTCTAAGCGCTGTTCACAACAGGCGAGTAAGACTTCTTCCAAGGGAGTTTCTAACAGGGCGAGAACCGTTTGGGTTTCAGGGTCGCCAAACCGACAGTTAAATTCTAATACCTGAATTTCACCTTCCGGGGAAATCATCAACCCAGCATAGACCACCCCCCGATAATCAATGCCCCGTTGACGCAGGGTGGCTAAAGTGGGTTCTAAGACCGACTGTTGCACGCGAGACAGCAGTTCCGGGGGGAGAATGGGTGTGGGAGCATAGGCCCCCATTCCCCCCGTGTTGGGGCCAGTATCCCCCTCTCCGACCTGTTTATGGTCTTGGGCTGGAACTAATGGCCGAATAGTTAACCCGTCTGTTAGGGCCAGTACCGATACTTCCTGTCCGGTTAAGAAGTCCTCCACCACCACTCGCAGGTTATCCTGGCCAAATTCCCCAGCGAAAATAGTATCTATCGCTTCATAGGCCATTTCCACGGTGGTCGCAACGGTGACACCCTTTCCGGCGGCTAACCCATCGGCTTTGACCACGATAGGGGCGGTTTGAATATAGGCTTTAGCGCTGGCTGCATCGGTAAAGACGGCCGCCTTAGCTGTGGGAATTCCGGCGTCTTCCATGAAGGCTTTTGACCAGGCTTTACTGGCTTCTAGTTGCGCCCCGGCTTGGTTAGGGCCGAATACTTTAATATTGTGTTGTTGTAAATAGTCGGTAATTCCGAGGGCGAGGGGTAATTCTGGCCCGACTACTACTAGGGAAATATCCTGATTTTGAACTAAGTTTTTGATACCTGCAAAATCTTCTACGGAAATCGGATAATTTTCACAGCCTTTGAGGGTAGCCGTCCCGCCATTTCCGGGGGTACAAAATACTTTTTCAACCTGGGGCGACTGGAGTAATGTCCAGGCGATAGCGTGTTCCCGTCCCCCATTTCCAACTACTAGAATTTTCACGGTTTTTTGTTCTCGAATTGATTAGCAGTTTTTGATTGTACAATTGTGGCGGTTGTTTTTACATCGGTTGAGGATTGCTATAGATTGAAATTGGCTATCTATAATTTAGTATATTTTTAAAATTAATTTGCTTCTGAGTGGCTGTGTAAGTTTTGATTGGTAGAGCATCGTCTTACTCTTTGATTTCATTAGTTATTTGTACTTTCTATAACTCTTAAAATTTTGATCGTTAAATTTAAACCACATTGTTGAGGGAGGTTTTCAAATCTATCTTTAAATATTTGAATCAGTTCTTCTTTATTAGTCGCTTCTAATAGATTTCCAGAATAAGAATCTGAAATGAGTTTGCGTATTTGCTCAGAGCTTTTATTTTCATAAGCTTTCTTAAATCTCTGAAAAAACGCTAAAGTCTCGCCACTAATCCCATCAGGATTGCTGCCTCTGTTTGCCAGCCAATAAATATCTTTGGCTACTTTAACGAAATCATAAATATCCATATTTTTGCTTGTTAGATAGGTGGTGTGGAAGTTAGAGTTTGCTTTGTGAGTATTATACCATGCTCTGTGTTACAGCGATTTTCAGATGGATGAAGTATAAAAAACCCGGTTTTCTTGAGGCTCTGCCTCTAATTAATAGCAAGCCCTAAGACAAATTGAAGAAGCGATCGCATTTGCTCAACAATTATTATAATAACTCACCTTTGTTAAAATAGAAAATCAGGGTTTCTTTACTAAAATTTAAAATTGAGCAATTATCCATTTTTATTAAAACAAACAATCTTCACCCCTATTTTCTACATTGAATCTAGTAAACTTCAAACCTTCTACTATCATAATAAAAAGTTAAAAAAGTTTCCTGATTAACTAATATCCCTAAAATGATATCTAAAGTTTCCCTAAAGTAAGGACTTCCAGAAGCATCTTCATTAGTAACAATGGGTTCATCTAAAACTGCAATCACAATAGAGGGTTGATTTTTATAAGGTAACTCTCTATTTTTAAGATTTTCTTTCCACTTTACCAGTTGTCCAACTTGAAAGTAATTTTTCTGGATAAAACGACTATAAACAGTTTGAAGTTGGCTAACATATTCCTCTCCATAAGTTTCCTCCTCTCCTAAATCTTCCATAATTCCTTGAGCATTAGAGTTTTCATTTTGGAGTAGCTTCAAAAGATCCACTACCATTTCCTGTTTAATTTCTTGTTGTTCACTCATTGAGATTATTATTTAATTCTTAATACATAATTATTTACTAAAGTATGATTATCATACTTTTTAAGTATATCATAGCTGGAGCTAAAATTGTGAAAAAATTGATCAAATTTATATTTATTATCCGAATCTCGCAGAATATCGGAATTTTCTAAAAGTTTTGATTCTAACATTTTGCTAACTTGTTCCAAGCTCTTTTTTTGACGGATTGTAATTTGATCTTGATGAATTAACCTATCTACTACATAGAAAGATTTTAGAGGTGATAAATTCCAACTTGCAGGAACAACCTCCAGCAGCCACCAATCAAATAAATCTCGTCTTCCCTCCGAACCCGGAAAAATTGCATAACCTTCTAAACAATCCTCTAAAATTTCTAGTAAGGCTTCTTTGGCTTGGTCATAATCAAAAACACGAATTGCATTCTGAAAGACATCTATTGCTTCATAAATAATCTGAAAACTAACAACTTCTGGATAAGGCAAAGACTCATAGTGTTCTATAACTTTATTGTACCAATCATTAATTAAATTATTTTTATGTTTTTTATCAATTGTGTTACTCTTGTAAAAATTGACTATCCATAACTCCAAAGAAGTTATAATATCTTTTGTTAAAAAATCCTTGGGATAGTAGTATTCTAATGTAGGTTCTACTGCCAAAGTTAAAATTAATGTCATCCAGAGATAACGAAGATGGCAGATTGTAGAATTACCAACTTTAAACCCTTCTAATACTTTATTTACAACATCAGAAAGTGGAACTGTAATATTAGCTTCAGGCTCATAAAGATCTCGATAATGTTCTTGTTTGATTTGAGCCAGTAAAGATTGAAAATCATCAGTCATAGGATTGATGAAAGAGGTTTTGATCTGATGATTGAATTGGCTTGATTTCATGAATATTCTTCCTTTAATGCTCAGGGTGGATAGGGTAATTCCCAGAAAAGTTGAACCGTGATATTAGGAAACTTATCCTCAAATTGATTTATAATAGACTTGCAACTTTCACAGGGTTGAAGTTCAGTGTAAAGATAGAGATTTCCTGATATTTTTAGATCAAAAAGCATTTCCAGTGTTTCTGCAATGATAGATAAAACTTTGTATTCAGCATCGGTATTCATTAAACGTTGAGTACGAGAATCAATTTTCGGTTCAAATTGTCCTCCTTTTGACTTGGGTTTAGGTATCGAAATAGGACGCTCTTTTGATGTAGCTCCAGCACCAAAGGATACACCATTTTGGAGATGTAGTTCAGCAACAGCAACATTTCCTTTACGAATCGGTTTTTTAATGTATGTTTCTCGAATGTACCTCGCATCTTTTTGTAACTGCTCCTTATTCAGACGACTAACTCCTTATAGAACCTTTTTTGTGTTCTTATTAGTTAATCATATTAGGATTCATAATAGATGGCTCTGACTATGGATTACAACTTTTATTGACGAATAACACCACCGATATATTAAAATTATAGTTCATTCTGCCAATTCCTGAACCCATGCTTTGCGACTACCTAGTACAAATTCTCACCGCCCGTGTTTATGATGTTGCCCAAGAAACACCCCTAGAATCCGCTCCCAACCTCTCCGCCCGCTTGAATAATAAACTACTCTTGAAACGAGAAGATATGCAGTCTGTTTTCTCCTTTAAATTGCGGGGAGCTTATAATAAAATGGCTCATCTTTCCCCCAATTTATTAAAGAAAGGAGTGATAGCAGCATCGGCGGGAAATCATGCCCAAGGTGTGGCTTTAGGGGCATCTAAATTAGGCACAAAAGCCATTATTGTTATGCCTGTAACCACCCCCCAAGTTAAAGTTAATGCCGTCAAAGCAAGAGGCGGTGAAGTAATATTATATGGAGATACTTTTGATGAATCTTGCGCCTATGCTCGTCAACTAGAAACTGAGAAAGGATTAACCTTTATTCACCCCTTTGATGACCCCTATGTTATTGCTGGACAGGGTACAATTGGGATGGAAATTTTACGACAATATCAACAACCAATTCATGCTATTTTTGTTGCTATTGGTGGGGGGGGATTAATCTCAGGAATTGCCGCTTATATTAAAAGATTACGCCCAGAAATTAAAATTATTGGAGTTGAACCCGTGGATGCGGATGCGATGTCACAATCTTTAAAAGCCGGACATCGGGTTAAATTATCACAGGTGGGATTATTTGCTGATGGGGTAGCGGTGCGAGAAGTGGGGGAAGAAACCTTCCGTTTATGTCAAGAATATGTGGATGAAATTATATTAGTTGATACGGATGATACTTGTGCCGCCATTAAAGATGTTTTTGAGGATACTCGCTCAATTTTAGAGCCTGCGGGAGCCTTAGCAATAGCAGGAGCTAAAGCTTATGTTGAAAGAGAAAAAATTCAAGGAGAAACACTAATTGCTATTGCTTGTGGGGCAAATATGAATTTTGACCGCCTGCGATTTGTAGCAGAAAGAGCCGAATTTGGAGAACGCCGAGAGGCAATTTTTGCGGTTACTATTCCCGAAGAACCTGGTAGTTTGCGGAAGTTTTGTGAATGTATTGGTAAACGCAATTTAACGGAATTTAACTATCGCATTGCTGATGAAAAAGAAGCTCATATTTTTGTCGGAATGCAGATTAAAAATCGGGAAGATGCGGCACAAATAATCGAATATTTTCAGGAAAATGGATTTAAAACTATTGATTTAACCGATGATGAACTAACTAAATTACATCTGCGCCACATGGTCGGGGGACGGTCTACTTTAGCCCATCATGAATTACTCTATCGCTTTGAATTTCCCGAACGTCCGGGGGCGTTAATGAAGTTTGTTTGTTCCATGAGTCCTAACTGGAATATTAGTTTATTTCACTATCGGAATAATGGCTCAGATTATGGCAGAATTGTGGCAGGAATACAGGTTCCTCCCGAAGAAATGGGAGAATGGCAAGCTTTTTTAGATACTTTAGGTTATCGCTATTGGGATGAGAATAAAAACCCAGCCTATAAACTATTTTTATCCTAAAAATTAACATCGTAGGGGCGGGTTCCAAATTAATCTTTGATACCCTCAAAAAAATTATATAAACCCACCCTCTTTATTTATTAATTGAATGTTAATGGTGGGGTTGGGCAGGTTTATAAAGGTTATTTGTAGGTATAATAAATTAATACAGAACCCGCCCCTACAGTTAATTAAGGTTCAATAAAATGTGCCCAAACTGAACCATCTGGCCCAGCAACTTGATTCATATAACCCGAGGAATAAATAATCCGCCGACCCTCAGTATTAGAATATCCAGTATAGGCATCTCCCCAAGGATCATTAACAATATATCCTTGACTATTATAGCCAATAACTGTTATAATATGACCCGATGGAGTCGTATCCACACCAATTACAACCGGACGACGATTAATCAATTCATTTTTCAAATCTGACCAATATCGAGTGGTGCTAAAACTGGTTTTAAATCCATAGGCCCGAATTAAAGCCGACAAAACATTATGATCAGTTTGAGACCCAGTTCCGGCATAATTAAAACACCATTGTAATAATTCATCTTCCAATTGTCCGCCCCATTTCGAGCGCACACCATGATAATACATCACCATGGCAATAGATGTAACATTACAAGTAGACCAATAAAAACGGGGATTATCTCGTTGAGAAAAGTAAGGTACATTTAATTCAACTTGAGGCGGTAGGGGGTTAAAAACTCGTCCTCCCCGCTTGAATTGAACATACTGAGGAAATATATAACCCGTATTCCCAAAATTAGGCAATTCTTCCAACAGAGAAACCTTAATATGGTTATTTTCTAAACCATAACTTTTTACACCATAAACCCGTCCCAAAGGTAAACTTGTGCGGTCAAATTCTTTTAATTGACTAGAATCAATTGGCTGTTTTTTCAAAACGGTCTTTTCTAAAACAGTTAAGGTAATCGCATCAGGATCATAAGCAATTTGTTGACCCTCTCGAATTAATTTAACGTGCTGCCAATAGACATAACCCACTGTCCCAAAATTAGGAATTGATTGGGCTAAAGTGACTCGAAAATGTCCCTTAATTGAAGCATAACCCTTAATAGCAAGGGTTTGCCCTAATAATAATTGTTCAAATTGTCGAGGTTCTAAATCAGAAGAATCAACAGGTTGAGCTTTGATTTTTGTGGTTTCTGTCACCAACATTTGAGCATTAATATCGGTATCGGGAACTTCCTCAATATCAAACCGAAACACTTCCGATCCTTTTTTCAATCTCAAATGATTGGTATAAATATAACCAAAATTTCCCACCGGAGGAATCGCATTATCTAAGACGATTTTTAGATGACCGTCAACCAAACCATATTTTAAGACTTTGAAGGTTTGACCTGCCTTAATTGCTACTTTTTGCTGTTGATTTAAAGACGCTGAATCAAAGGGAACAATTTTAAATAAGGTATCTTCAAGTATGTCTAAAGTTAAGGATTCTCCGACGGTCATGGCATTTTCACTGACCGTAATATTAATCACTTGACTGGCGGTAACATTCCCCTGTGAGTCAATGGCTTTTAACCGTAACCACCGATATCCCGCATCACTAAATCCTTGATTAACTTGAGTTTCCCATGTGCTTTTTTGCCAATCTAAATCAATATTAAAAGCATATCGATCTTCTGCAAATAAAGTAATTTCTGCGGTGGTTTTAGGATCAAAAGTTCCCCTCAAAACAATAGGTGCATTCACTAAAAATTCCGTTGACCCTTGATAGGTTAAAGTCTTATTAGGAGTTAAGGGAATATTTCCCTGACTCAAGGTAATAAAATCAGGATATAAATATCCAGTATTGCCAAAATTGGGAAAGTTTTCGGTTAAAGTTACTTTAATATGACCGGATTCGGACGTATAACTTTGGATACCATAAATCATTCCAGCCTTCAGGGTGATTTTTTCGGAGGAGTCTAAATAAGCTGAATCAATCGGACGTTTTTTTAAAGGTGTGGTATTAATAATCATGCAGGTAATTGCATTATTATTAAAGGCAATTTCTTGAGTATTTTCTAGGATTTTAACGTGATGGCGATAGAGATATCCTGATTGACCAAAGCCGGGAAATTGTTGATTAAGGGTGACGCGAAAATGATCGGCAACACAGGCATATCCAATAATAGTATAAGCACTGCCTTGAGGCATTTCAATAAATTGATCCGATGCTAACTGAGATAAATCATCGGGTTTCATTTTTAAAGGAGTGATTTGTGTCACCCATAATAATTGATTTCCCGGACTATGTTCGGGTAGTTGATTTTGATTAAACCATAATAGTTTTGACCCTTTTGTAACTAAAATATGGGGTTGATAGACATAGACAAATTTTCCTAAATTGGGTAAGGGTTTATTTAGTTCGAGTTTAAGATGATCATTAACTAATTCTATGGTATCTACAACTAAACTTTCCCCTAATTTTAGGGATTGTTTTTGTTGATCATTTAATTGAGATGAATCAATGGGTTGAATTTTTAATAACGTATCTTGTTGGGGAATAAGAGTATAGGCAGATCGGGTATTAATTCCTTCTTGATTGACCATTAAATCAATCACTAAGTCAGCAATTACATTATTATTATCATCTCTGCCCTGGAGTCTTAACCATCGTTTTCCGGCGGTATTAAATCCATTTTCCAGACTCACAGACCAAATTCCAGCTTTGGCATTAAAATCAACGGTCAAAACATATTTATCTTCTGCAATAACCGCAACAGTTTCATGTTTTTGCGGGTCATAAGTTCCGACTAAAACAACAGGTTGATCAATCAGAATATCTTTTGAGCCGAGATAAGTCACCATGTTTACAACTCCCTGATCTAATTGAATAAATAGGTTAAACTTAGTAAGAAAACCGCCCCAGAACATTCTATGGGCGGCAGATTCAGAAATACGGATAATTTTGACTACAATTAACCACCCACAAGCGCTAAAATATCTTGGGCGTGGGTTGCAGTATTAACTGCTGCATCAACGTGAATAATTTTACCTTCGCCATCAATAACGTAAGTAACCCGTTTAGCATAGCCACCGCCATCTACATCATAAGCTTTTGTAATGGCTCCGTCAGTATCAGCTAATAAAGGGAAGGGTAAACTATATTTTTCTGTGAATTGTTGGTGGGAAGATTCATCATCTATACTCACCCCTAAAACCACAATATCTTTGCCTTGATATTCTGTATAGTTATCGCGGAAACTACAGGCTTCTTTGGTGCAACCGGGGGTATCATCTTTAGGATAGAAATACAGGACAACGGTTTTACGTGCAAAGTCAGATAGAGAAACGGTATTCCCATTGGTATCTTTGACGGTAAAGCTAGGGGCATCTGTCCCAACAGATAAAGGCATTGTTATTTTGTCCTTCTTAATTAGAGTGAATTTGATATTGACTGTTTTTAGTTATAGCAGGGAACACCGGAACAGGGAACACCGGAATACCTAAGGAAAAAATTTTACCTATATCTTAATCCTCTTTGTAAAACTCATACAAATTTTTTCCCGTGCCCTTAGCCCGATACATAGCCGTATCTGCTAATTTAATTAAGGTTTTCATATCTTGAGCATCCGTTGGATACAAACTAATTCCGATGCTAGTGGTAATCAAAACTTTCTGTCCTTCTAAAACCATATCTTGAATAATAGTATCGAGGATTTTTTGGGATACCCTGGCGACATCCGACTTACTGGGAATACCTGGAAGAATCACGGTAAACTCATCCCCACCCAACCGAGAAACCGTATCACTCCCCCTCAAACACCCCTTGAGTCTATCCCCAATGGTTTTCAGGAGTAAATCTCCAATCTGATGACCGAGGGTATCGTTGACGTGCTTAAAGTCATTCAGGTCTAAAAATAACAGCGCCACCATCCGATTTTGACGATTAGCCCATTCTAGCGATTGAGTTAAACGTTCTTGGAATAAAATTCGGTTAGGAAGTCCGGTCAGGGGGTCATGTTCGGAGGAAACCCGCAATTCTGCATTAGACCGCTTCAATTCAGCCGCAATTTGTTTTAAATTGTCTTCTAACAGTTTACGTTCTGTAATATCTCGAATCACCCCTACTAAATAGAGATTTCCCGCCGCATCTCGGTGGAGCGATCGCTTCGTGGCAATATAATGGGTAATCCCATTAATATCGGTTAACTGTTCTTCATTTTCCTGTTCCCAACTTGTATTAAATGCCATTTCATCTTGTTGACGAAACAGTTCGGCTTCATGTTTAGGAAAAAGTTGGTCATCACTCTTTTCCATTAACACATCCAACGGATAACCCACAAACTTACAATAGGCTTGATTTAACACAATTTTCTGATGATCTTTATTTTTCACAAAAATCGGGTCGGGAATCGTATTAATAATACTTTGTAAAAATTCGGTAGACCGTTTTAACTGTCCTTGTAAATGGGCTAAATGGGCAATAATTACCCCCGCAGACCCGATTAAAGCCAAGTTAGCCGGAACCACAGGAATCCACCACCCTCGCAGAAAAGCCAGATAAGTAACCCCGGTAATCCCAATACTAATTAAAATGATTAAAGATACCGAACGACGGAGGGATTGAAGTTTCCAACTCAAAGCAGCCCCCACCCAAGAGCATCCGAAAATCCACAGCCATTCTAAGGGTTCTGGCCAGACTTTAATTAAGGTTCGACCATCTAAAACCGAACTAATAATTTGACTGGTTAATTGGGCTTGTAGTTCAACACCATACATCGGTTCAGAAGACTTAAATATCCCATCACTATAGGAGGTAAATTCTGAATCTTTAATGCTCGGAGCCGTAGAACCAATAATCACAATTCGATTTTTAATTAAATCAGGAGAAACTCGATTTTCTAAAATATCTCGCATCGGAATCGAAGGAAATGTTCCCGCCGGCCCCCGCAAATTAATCAAGAATTGATAACCGCCATCGTAGGCTCTAATATAGGAACCATCATTGGGTCTAAACCAAGGAAATACCGTGTTTTTAAATTGTAATTCATTAGGATTTTTGGGAGAAGGTTTAGACTCAATTCCTTGATTTTTTAAATAAATTGAAGCTAGTTGTAAAGCAAAACTTTTGTGAAACTTTTGCTTATTTTTTGTGTCTGTAAGATAGAGTAATCCCCGGCGAACCTTGCTGTCAGCATCTCGAGGTACATTATTAAAACCAATTTTATTTTTATTTTCTAAAATCTCAGGAGGACGCACCCCAGATTTCCCACTATTTTCTACTAATTCAATGCCAATTAAATTGGGAATGGTTTTGAAAGCCTTGGCTAATTCTGCTTGTCCGGGTTCAATGGGTAAATCCCGATAAATATCTAAACCAATAGCTTGCGGTTTACCCTGATTAACTTTTTGTAATAGTCGAGCCAAAGTTCTATCGGAAATTGGATACCCATACTGTTGTAAATCCTGCTCATCAATCCCAATAATTAAAATCCGATCATCTACAGATTCTAAGGGATGTACTCGAAAATATTGATCATAAAGTGCCCATTCTGACGGTTGCAAAATCCCTAAAAATCTAATAAAAATCACCACCACCGTTACACCGGAAGCCGTAACCAATACTCGACCTTCTTGAGATAACCAGCGTTTGAAAACGGGGACAATTTGACCACGATAACCTTTAAATCTCTTGAACATCGGTTGCAACGATCCCATTTATTTATCTGTTTAAAGTCACTATCTTACGAATTACGAATTACGAATTACGAATTACGAATTACAAATAGGTAATAGGTAATAGGTTGCTCCCCCTACCTCCCCTGCTCTCTTTACTTCCCCTGCTCCCGTTGCCCCTGATAGTCCGATAATTCAGCTAATTTTTCTAATGGTTGAATTCCAGGGTATAACTTCCCCCCAATTTCCCAAGTCGGGAAACCCTGAATTCCGGCTTTTTCGCAAAGTTGGGTTTGAGAATTTTTGCCGTCAGTAGTGCACTCAATATAATTAATTATAGCAAACGCCTCTTTGCCAAAGAGTTGTTTTTGATCATAACAGTGAGAACACCAATAGGCCCCATATTCCTTGACCCCACTTTGAGTCAAGTGACGGGCTAAAGCGATTTCTGCTGGCCCGGATGTGGTGGTAATTGCTAACCCCGTATTACCACCACTATCACTAAAAGCGTTAGCAGTATTGATGTCGCCAACACTATTGTATAAACCCAGAGCTACAATTGCGGTAATCATTGCTACCCCAAGACCCGATAACCCAAGTTGACCCAGATCTTCCCAATTTTGCCTGATTAAAGTTAAAACAAATAGACTAACACAGAAAAGAGCCGAGGCAATACAGTAGGGGCAGATTGCCTGAATTCTGAAAAATAACACAAACATTAAGTAACTACTGAAACAGACCATAGTAGTAGTTACAAGAAATAGAAGAAACCCCGTTTGAGTTTCCACAGCTTGGCGACGGGCTTTTTGGGTCGTAGGATCAAAAACCAAAGGCACAACGGCCAACAGTAAAACCGTCGTATAGGCAAACAATCCAAATAGAGTCAAGGGTAAACCCAAAACCATCGAATAAGGACTATTGAGAACTTCTTCACAGCCAGAAGTGGGACAAACCGCCGTCCCACCCAAGAGTTTAATACTGGTTAAATAGATATTTTCAATCACACCGATTAAAGCAATCGTCGCAATAATCAGCCGTGACCAGCGATGAATCCAAGGGGTAGAACGTCCCATAAATCAGTGATCAATAAACAGTTATCAGTTATCAGTGTAAGAGCGAACAGTTAGGAGTCAAGAGTTGAACTAACTATTTCACTAATTATTTTTTGTTTTGACTGATAACTGATGACTGATCACTGATAACTGATTCACGCTCCGGCGGGTTGTTTCGACAAACTGACTGACTCGACTGGGATCAATCGGTTGATGAATCTGTCCATGGCGTTTTAGGGAACTGGACACAATCACCCCATCAGCAGCTTGAATTAGGGTTCCCACATTTTCCCAACTAGCACCACTACCAATAAATACAGGAGTTCCTCTGGCTGCCGCCCGGGCTAGTTCTAAATCTTCTAAACTGGGGGGATTTCCCGTAGACCAACCGGACAGAATTACCCCATCAGCCAAGGCCCGCTCAATGGTTTCTTGGACAGCCGTTGTCAGGTTAGGAGATCCCAAGGGACGACCATGTTTGACCAAAACATCGGCTAAAATTTTGACATCACTACCTAATTCCCGTCGATAACGCAGAATCTCATGGGCGTGACCTTCGATAATCCCTTGATCCGTAGCCATAACGCCATTCAAGACATTAACGCGGATAAATTGAGCCCCCGTACAGGCTGCAATGGCTAAGGCACTATGGGCATCATTCCGCAGTACATTAATCCCAATGGGCAGTGTCACTAAGTTCATAATGCGCTGCACAATCAGGGTCATGGCGCTGACAACAGCCGGATCAACTTTATCCTTAGCAAAGGGAGCATCAAAAAAATTCTCGACGATGATGCCGTTGACCCCGCCCGAAGCCAGGGCCGTTGCCTCTTGTTCGGCGCGGTCAATAACCGTTTTAAGATTTCCTCCCCAACGGGGAGATGTCGGTAGGGGCAACAGATGTACAACACCGATAATAGGATTTGGAGTTTTAAAGATTTGATCTAAGTCCACAGATTTACATATTTCCACCAAAGTTTTAGTGCTTCACCTCTATGCCCAAGGCTAAGGCAGAGCATGGGTAGTCTGAAAATGAATAAATACATCACATTTTATAATTTTATCATCTGTCAACTCTTAACTCGTACAGACGCGCTAAGACAAATTTTTACACCGATTACTGATCACTGATTACTAATGAAAATTGTTCTAGTCCTGTTGGGAATATTGCTTGTTGTTTTGATGGCGGTGGAGATTGGGTTACGCCTTCGTTTTGGATTGGGTTCTCCCGTCTTGTATTTGGCGGACTCGGACATTGGTTATTTATTGGCCCCAAACCAGAAAACCCGTCGTTATGGCAACCAGATTGAAATTAATCAATATTCAATGCGAAGTGCCTCTATTACTTCCCTGCCCATTTCTGGGACGCGGCGGGTGATGTTATTGGGGGATTCTTTGGTGAATGGGGGATGGTGGACAGACCAATCTCAAACTCTGTCGGCTTTGATTGGCCAACAGCTAGGTCGTCAGGGGCAGGGGGAAGTCCTGAATGTGGCTGCTAATTCCTGGGGGCCACCGAATCAACTGGCCTATTTACAACGGTTCGGGATGTTTGGATCGGAGGTGATTGTGTTATTGCTCAATACCGATGATTTATTCACTGAACCCCCGAATCCCGGCGTTGTAGGGCGCGATCGCAACTACCCTAATAAGCCACCTCGTTTAGCGTTAGTGGAGGTGTTTAATCGCCGTTTAAAACTCTGTGAACCGATTCCAGCCGCCAAACAACCCCAACCTTCTGACCCGGTGGGATACAATTTGGATAAGATCCAAGGGATTGAGGTGATCGCTCGTCAAAATAATGCTAACTTTATATTAGCCATGACCCCCTTATTGCGAGAAGTCGGTGAACCGGGATCACGGGATTATGAAATTAAAGCCCGTCAACGATTAACGGAATTCACCCAAGCTCAAAATTGGGTTTATATTGATTTTTTGCCGATCTTTAAAGCAACTTCTCAACCCGAAACTCTGTATCGAGATCATATTCATTTGAGCCCCTCTGGGAATCAATTAGTCAGTGAAAAGATCAGTCAAAAGTTAGAAGAAGAATTGAGGATTAGAAATAAAAATAAATGAAATATACAGATTTAATTAGGTGAAAACATTAACTATGCAGGATACTTTAATTAACCGCTATGCTCCAGATTTTGAATTGCCAGGAATTGATGATGAAGTTCATCATTTAGCTCGTTATTTAAAAGAATATAGAGCCGTTGTTGTAATTTTTATATGTAACCATTGTCCCTATGTTCATTCCTACTTAAATCGCCTGAAACAGTTGCAAAAAGACTATCAAGAACGGGGTGTAATTTTAGTCGGAATTAATGCCAATGATGCTACCCAATATCCCGATGATAGTTTTGAAAATATGAAAAGTTTTGCTACAGAACAGCGATTGAATTTTCCCTATATTCGAGATATTACCCAAGAGGTAGCCCATTGTTTTGGAGCAAGTAATACCCCGGAAACGTTTTTATTGGATCGGGAAGGAATTGTGCGCTATCAGGGCTTAATTGATGATAATTCCCAATTCGCTGAAAATGTCACTGTCCCCTATTTAAAAAATGCGATCGCCCAACTTCTCAACAACGAACCAATTACGACTGAACGCACCGATGCGATCGGTTGCTCAATTAAATGGAGACATTGATAGCTCGGAAAACCATAGACAAATATCTCAGGTCTTAACAATTGGATCTAAATCCAAAAAACTGAAACAATAGAGGTAAATTTATAACTGATAACTGATAACTGATGACTAATGACTGAATATATCCTGATATGATAACCCCAATGTCTAAGCGACGGGTAACGATAAACCCAATCCGTTCACGAAAATTGGCGATGTTGATCAACACAAAGGCTATGGGGGTACAAATGGGAACAGCGTACAAACGCATTTTACTAAAATTAAGTGGCGAAGCCCTCATGGGAGATTTGGGCTATGGCATTGATCCATCGGTGGTTCAAGACATAGCTCAGGAAGTAGCCAAAGTGGTTAATCAAGGAGTACAAGTCGCCATTGTGGTCGGGGGTGGTAACATTTTTAGAGGAGTGAAAGCCGCCGCCGGGGGCATGGATCGAGCCACGGCCGATTATGTCGGTATGATTGCTACGGTGATGAATTCGATTACCTTGCAAGATGCTTTAGAACAAATTGGGGTTCCGACCCGGGTGCAAACGGCGATCGCCATGCAGGAAATCGCTGAACCCTATATTAGACGCAAAGCCATTCGCCACCTAGAACTCAATCGGGTGGTTATTTTTGGTGCAGGTTCTGGGAATCCTTTTTTTACCACGGACACCACCGCAGCGTTGAGGGCGGCCGAAATTGATGCGGAAGTGATTTTTAAAGCCACTAAGGTAGACGGCATCTATGATAGCGATCCGAAACATAACCCGGACGCTAAACGTTACCAAACATTGACATACAGCTACGTCCTCACCCATGATTTACGAGTGATGGATAGTACAGCGATCGCGCTGTGCAAAGAAAATAATATCCCTATTATTGTATTTGATCTCACTGTCCGGGGAAATATTAGCCGTGCGGTGAGTGGTGACCCTGTTGGAACTTTAGTAGGAGGTTTGTGTGAAGTTAGCTGACGTTGAAGATCACATGATGAAGGCGCTGGAAGCGACTCAGCGCTCCTTTAATACAATTCGGACTGGCCGAGCCAATACCAGTTTATTGGATCGAATTACCGTCGAATATTACGGCCGTCCCAGGTCGTTAAAATCTGTGGCGAGGGTAAGCACCCCCGATGCCACGACCATTGCAATTCAGCCCTTTGAACGCAATATGGTCAATATCATCGAAAAAGCGATTTTACTCTCCGATATTGGGTTAACACCAAATAACGATGGTTCTGTGATCCGTCTGAATATCCCCTCCTTAACCACTGAACGACGGAAAGAATTAGTCAAACAAGTGGCTAAATTAGCTGAAGAAGGGAAAGTCGCGGTCAGAAATATTCGTCGGGATGCCATTGACTCTGTTCGGAAACAGGAAAAAAGTAGTGAACTCTCAAAAGACGAATCTGCTGATTTACAAGATTCCGTTCAAAAACTAACAGACAAGTACATCGTTAAAATCGATGAAGCCTTGGCTTTGAAAGAAAAAGACATTACCACGGTTTAACACTGATGTTGAGGGTTGTGATTAACAGTTAACACCCAACCCTCAACAAAAAAAATCATCAAAAATAGGTAATAGTAAACAGTTATCAGTGTAAGAGTTAATTGATTGACGGATGAATTCTTGACTGATAATGCGGATACTTGATAACTGATTACCAATTCTATGGCAACAATATTTGACTGTATTATTGTTGGTGCTGGCCCAGCCGGAGGAGCAGCAGCCTATCATTTAGCCAAACGCGGACGTTCGGTTTTAATTTTGGAAAGAGAAACTTTTCCCCGCTTAAAACCCTGTGGAGGAGGTGTTTCTCCGGCGATCGCCCAATGGTTTGATTTTGATTTTAGCCCAGCAATTTCGACAACGGTGGAGCGAATTCGCTATACCTGGCAATTAAATGATCCGGTGGAATCTGATATTCCGGTTGCGATGTGGATGGTGCGACGGGATGTATTTGATCAATTTCTGATCCAACAAGCTAAGGGTCAAGGGGCGCAACTACAGGACAATACAGAAGTTACCGGGATTGAATTTAAAAGTGATCATTGGCAAGTAAATACTACCACTGAACCCCTAACGGCTAAATATTTAATTGGGGCAGATGGGGCTAAGGGTTCAATGGCAAAATGGCTTGGCTTGAAACAGTCTAAACTGCGCCAAAGTCAATTTATGGAAGTGGTGACGGATCAACCGTTGTTACCCAGTTTTGAATTTGGCATGGTGAAAAATGGTAGTATTTGGGGATTCCCCAAGGCTGATGGTTATTCCCTGAGTGTTGCGACTTTTATCGGGGGAGAACCTAAAAATCTGAAGCAGGACTTACTGGATTATGCCAGTAAAGCAGGTTTAGGAAGTTCGACAATTTATGACCATCCTCTATGTCTATGGGATGGAGATAAAAATTTACATACCCAAAATGCTGTGATTGCTGGAGAATCCGCCAGTTTAGTTGATCCTTTATCCGCCGAGGGAATTCGTCCTTCAATTCTGAGTGGGGTTAAAGCAGCAGAGGCGATTGATCAGGCTTTAGGCGGTGTTAGTAATGCCTTAGAAGGCTATACCCAAATCATGAAGGAAGAATGGGGTACAGATATGGTCTGGGCTGGCCGTTTAGGGGGTGCATTCTATCGTTTTCCCAAAGTTGCTTATAAGGCTGGGGTAAAAATGCCCGCCGCTACGAAAATCATGAGTAAAATTTTCTGTGGTCAACTGCGCTACGGAGATGTGGCGAGTAAGGCAATTAAACAATTAATGCCCTTTTAGTCAGTTATCAGTCATCTCAATTTTATTTTTAAAGTATTAACGATGTTAGAAACAGAAATTACCTACTATGACTGCATCATAGTAGGATCTGGATTGTCTGGACTGATTGCCGCACGAAACCTTCAAAGGGCAGGTCATCAGATTTTAGTTTTGGAGGCACAGGATCGGATTGGTGGACGGATGTATGGTCAACAGATTGCACCGAATCAATATATTGATTTTGGAGGTCAATGGGTTGGGCCGACCCAAGATCGGTTTCTGGCTCTGTTGGATGAGTATAAAATCTCACGCTTTCCTTCACCATTAGAAGGAAAAACAGTCTTTTTATATAATGGGAATCGGTCAGAATTTAAGGGCTTCTTTCAAGGATTTCCCGAAGGAGAACGTCCTGAGATTAGTCAGGAAGAATGGGACGATGCAATGCAGGCTTGGCATCGTTTTGAGGAACTTTCCCAGTCCCTACCCTCGGGATACCCCGGTCGAAATCCTGAGCATAAACGGCTTGATGCTCAAACCTTTGCCCAGTGGATCGGTGAAAATACCAAAACCGATTTTGGTCATTGGTACTTTTCCTACATGGTTCGTGCCGTTGGGTTCCTAGGGCCGGCGGAACCGGGTGAAGTCTCACTGCTGCACGTCCTTTGGGGTCATCGTTGTGCCTCGCAATCGGAGCATCCAGAAGCGGAATTGATCCACGGTGGGGCGGGACAGATTCCTGGGATAATAGCGACGGAATTGGGGAATAAAATTCAGATCAATGAACCCGTGGTCAAGATTAGCCAGGATCAAGCAGGTGTGGAAGTTACAACCGGGCAAAACAGCTATAAAGCCAAGTTTGTGATTGTCGCCATGCCACCCCATCTCAGTGGTCGGATTAGCTATGATCCGCCTTTACCTGCAACCCGTCAACAGCTTACCCAAAGGTTTCCCATGGGAACCCTGGCTAAAATTTTGATTTCCTACGAGTCTCCCTTTTGGCGGGAAAAAGGACTGGCGGGTGTGGGGATGGGTAACAGCCAGTGGATTGAACTATTTGCCGATAGCTCCGATCCTCGCAGTGGGAAAGGAGTTATTGCTACTTTTGTGATGGGCGATCGCTATCATCGTTGGCAGGTTTTAAATGAGTCAGAACGCCGTTCGGCAATTTTATCCGATCTGGCGGCTTATTTGGGGGATCAGGCCCTATCCCCTAGCACCTTTGATATTGTGGATTGGCCAGCCAATCCCTGGGTCGGGGGAGGATATGCCGCTTTTATGCCACCGGGTGTCTGGACAAATTTCGGGGATGCTATTGCTACCCCGGTTGGACGGATTCATTGGGCTGGATCGGAGATCGCCGAGCGCTGGCCTGGTTTTTTTGATGGGGCGGTGCGGACGGGTGAAACTGCGGCTCAGGTGGTTATAGCAAGAGGCAATAGGGAATAGGCAATGGACACTCTTGTAAATACTTACTGTGAGAAGCTTTTAGCTTTCAAGAATGTCCTAATAGGTCTGGCGACTGCTATATCAGTCGTCTTCATGGGTGAGTTAACAACACCGATCAGTAAGCTGTATAGCACAGGGCAAAAAAGAGGGAATATAGCAACCGCCAAGGCAGTTAGGACACCAGATGGATCTTAGAACCCAGACGGTGAAGTATTTTCCCCCCAGATCCGGCGTTCCCTGTTCTCGTTCGACAAGCTCACGACGCAGCCTGTTCCCTGCTTATAGTCAATTTTGACATTTTTCTCATCTTCCTTGATGCTAATAGTTAAATCCTGATTAAAATTATTAGCATCGAGTTGGAGGATATTCATAGTCTGAATCTCAAGGATTAACCATTAAGTTTTTGATTATACGTTAAGGAATCAAAAATAAATAACTTGCACAATTAAACCCTGGAAACCTTGATCTATCGTAAACTATTGCTCAATTAGTCACTTTATTGGTTTTCCATTCCTAATTGGGGTATGGGTGATTAGAGGGAAGAATTAGGGTGACAACTTCTATAGTCTGGACAATTAATGGCAGCTTCAGATAGGGCAATGGTTGGTTGTACCGGACATTTGAGGTGATAGTCTCCAGTAAAGAAGATACAATCTGCACAGGGGATTTGGTGCATTTGTTTGGCTTGTTTCACCGTATCCCGCAAGGCGGCGACAATACTCCAAGTTATCAATATAAATAATCCCCAAGCCAAAACAAAGCAAGTTGGGACTAAAAAGGGTTGAATACTTTGAATTATGGTTCGTAGAAATTCTAACATAATTATCACCTTAGTTCTCTGACCAACAATATCCTTTTTCTCCTGTTCCATCACCAACCCATTCTAGCAGTCTATCAAATTCTTTTACATAAAAAATGATTTTGCCTCCGTCACCGTCATAGTGTTCCCAACTTTCAATAATTCCTTGTTTATAAGTCGTATTGGGATTTAATAACTGTCAATAATTAGCTAAAATTGCCGATCTTGCTCCTTTATAATTCAAGTTAATTGCACCTAAAAACTATTAAAATTACTACGATTATCAAACAGTTTGCAATATCCTCGGTTTAGGAATAAAAGGGGAAAAGCCTCTGTAAAAGAATTTTAAAGCCCTACCTTGAAACAAGGTTTTAGGCAGCTTTTCCCGGGTAAATCGTGCGTTCACCTTTAGGAATAGAAATCCAACCTAATTCCTGTAAACGATTAGTTAAATTAGAAATACTCACCCCCAACTCATCTTTGATGGTATAAAGGTGTTGCCAATTGGTTAAATCTCGACCGACTCGTTTGGCTTCTAAAATTGGGCGTGGCATTAACAAACAACTGGCAAAATATTGAGCTTGCCATTCAATAGATGCTAAACGAGCATCTTCAATTGTAGCTCGACAAACAAAGGGTTCATCTAATAGATTTTCAGAAGTTTCTGACGCTCCAGACTCTAATTGATCATGATCAATATGTAATACCCAATGACCGATTTCATGAGCAATGGTAGACTCAATAAAGCCCTTGGGTTTTTCTTGAATTTCTTCGTTAATTTCAATTAGTCTTTCCGTGGGCAAAATTCGAGCCGCGATCGCCCCCTGTTCATCGGGCACAATGCAATCCCAAACCACCCCTAAATCCAGAAAGTCTGCCACCAAAGAAGCCTCAAACGGCCACTCAGGGGCAAAATTAGGTGTGGCTTGCATCCGTCGCAAAATCTCATTTGCCCGACGCTCAATCGACTCTCGACGATAAAAGCGATAGGGTTTCAGGATACTCACTTATTCTACCTCCCGCGCAGCCTCAAAAATTTGCTGGGCAAAGTTCGGATTTTCTTGCATCCGGCGGAATAGAGCCGTCATACTCTTATTATTTTCTTTGAGAAATTTCTCATAATGCTGAGGTATTCGCCCCGCCAAAAAGATCAATTCCTCCTCATCCAAACCCAGATTTCTCGCTAAACCCCTAATTACATCTTCTTTAGGAGAGTAATCGGCGCGATCATTCTCTAGCTTAGATAAATAGGTGAAATCCACTTCCAGCAATGCCGCTAACTGACGCTGTGAGTAGAACTTCTCTTTCCGCGCCTGACGAATTAGCTTTCCAAAGGTTTGTTCCATAGTACATTCCTCCCGATTCCGATAGTACGCTGATTTGAATAAAATTTCAACCCTCTACTACCAGTCTACTGCCTACGGGTCGGAAGGGGGTAGAGATGGGGAAATTGGGATCAAAAAATTTTTTCCCTCTGGGACTTGACGATTAAATCAACATTAGCTAAGATAGGGGGAGTTGAATAAAAGTTCAATACCCAAAAGCCACAAACCGCTTTTGTCGTAAATGTCTAATGATTCAACCTCAATCGGGTGTTTTAATCACTCGATCAATTGAGGATTGAGGTTTTAGTAAAAGGGAACAGGGAGGGAAAGACTACTGATGCAGCAAATCGCTTGCGGTGAAGTCTTTTCCTCCGTTGTTAACTATTACCTGGCATAAATAAAGAGAGTTGGATATAGTTAGGAGTAAATCGGAAAGGGTCAGGAGTAGGAGTATTTTCAGGTAAAATCCTGTCTAATTGACCCGGATATTGACCCTCTAATTTTAACCAATGTTGTAGAATTTCTTCTCGGTTATCTTGGGGGTCAACCAGGTGATAAACTCGGATTCGTTTTTTACCTTCACTTTGGGATCGTACACAGGTTAAACGATAACCAATTTTATCTAAAAACCGCCGTAAAATAGTAATCGGACTTGAATTTTTAGCCAGCCCAATACCAATAATAGTCTTGATGGCATTGCGATCTTTTAGGGCTATTTCGGCAATAGTTTGTAAGTCAGCATCGGTATTTTTTAAATCTCGTTTTGGATTTTTGAGTAAAGCAGGAATCCCCAATAATTCCATAATTCCAATGATAGCTCCTAACTGGGAACGGTTAAAATCAGGAGCAAAAATATTTCCCTGTCCCTGTTCCATTAACCGTCTAGCAATCAGGGCATCTCGACCGATTAAATAGGGACGACCAACGGTTAAGAAATAATGGATTCTGAGTTGTTCATACCATCCTTGATCATCTTTATTAATCACATCGGAAGTAACAGCAATACCATAGCGTAATTTTAACTCATGTTTACGGATAGCCCGACGTTCTTCGGGGATTTTAACTAATTGTTGTTGGAGATAGTAATATTGACTATCGCTCAGATCTGGGGCGTTAATTACCGCCACGGATTCTGCTTGATAATTCTGATCTTTGACTGCTAGAATTAGTTCGTTGAGACTAGGACGTTCTGAACATTCGGGTTTAAATTTTTGAGTGGATTTAATCGAATTTTTGGGTATTTTTTTGGCTTGTGGTATCTCAATAATTTGATGACCCTCTGCCATTAACGCGGTTAAAATCGTCTCTCGATAACGCGCCATTGCCGCATTAAATCGGACTGCCATTTTTGCCCAACCCATTAAGGATTCCGCTTGAAATCCTATTTCTAAATCATCTAATTCTTCAAAATCAGATTGTTGTAATAGACGAATATTTAGGCGGGTTAATTTTTGTCCACTACTAAGTAAAGAACTCATGGAGGTTGCCCCATTTCCTACCTGATTAAATCCTCGGTTTGCCATCCAAATAAATCGCGGAATATTCTCTCGAATTCGTCCCAGGGCTTGACGAACAGAATTTTCCGCTTGAATCCCTTGAAATATTCCCCAAACCGAGGTAAAATGGTTATTAATCTCAATACTAACTCCCGTTTCAATTGAGGGCGACGCTAATACAATATCATACTGTTTTAGCAGATGATTCAAGTTAGAAATTGCACCATAAGCCTGATGATTGGGATCGGCTAAGGATTCGGAATCTATTCTTAGAATAGAGCGATCGGGAAATTGGGTTTGTAAATAGGTTTCTAGGGTGCGAGTCCCCCATTTACTGGCTAATTTTTGGGCTGACAAACATACAAAAGGTTTCCCCCCTTCGGCAATATGTTGTTCTAGGTCTTTCACGAGTTGGTCGGGGGTATTTCCTAAATAATTATGAATTTTCCAGGCTTCATTATTTGAGGGTTGCCATTCATTTTGAATAATAAAAGGTTGCAGATGTATACCCGATAGGCTAGTCAAATAATCAATAGAAATATCGCTTAAATCCGCATCGGAAATTACCACTTGACCCTTTCCCCCTAAAACATTTTGCATCAGGGTTTTAAATGATTTAAGAATAGAAACCCTATGATTTTGACAGGTTTCTGAGTTTAATCCATGCCACAATACTTGTTCAACTTCGTCTAAAATAACTAACCCATTTGACCAGTCTTTTGCTTCAAATTTAACCCCAGAATTAGGATGCAGAGAATCAATACATAATCCATATCCTAACGCCGAATTAGGGGTATCAACGGCCGATTTCATGTATTGTAATCCGAACCGTTGACAAAGGGCTTCAATCAGTCGAACTCGATGACCGATAACTAATACCCACTTACCATTTTTAATTGCTTCTTCAACTATGTTTTCTAAAATTTTAGTTTTTCCGGTTCCTTTAGGGGATTTAATCGCGATTAATTTAGCAGATTCAGGTATTTTTATTGAGGATAAGTAACGACTATTTAGGTCAATATCTGCCGGATAAGTTAACCGATTAAATGAAAAAGCCTTCCAAGTTTCTAAAGGTATTGCATTTTGATAAGCCTGATCAAATATAGTTTGACTTTGTGCTATAATTAAATCATCAACCCCTTTACCTAACTTTGGATTCCAGGTAACTATATATACAGAACATTCTGCTTTTATGAATAAATATCCCGTTTGCTGAATAGCTGAATTAACGGCTTTAATTGTTTTAGGTTTAGTATCTTCATCAAATACCATATAAATTTTACGATTTTGAGTTGCGAACTGCTGTAACTGCTGAATCAAAACAGGTTTAGCAATTCTATTTCCATATTGATCTCGAGGAACTCGATACCCGCTATGAATCCCTGGAAGTGCAATCGCAATATATCCTGCTGTTAGTAATGCTCCGGCTTTTTTCGCCCCTTCAGTAATACATAAAGGCAGTTCAGGATGAGTAATCACCCAGTGCCAAAAACCTAAGTCTGGTTGATGGGGTCGGAGGTCAGAAGAATTGATTTTAACCCCATATTTTTGAGCAATTTGCTCCCAAATGGTTCGAGAAATTCTTAGTGCAAAAATTCCCATAGGTGTGTTAGGGGGATGTTCATATTTAATTAATTTGCTTTGGTCTGAAGTTAAACGGGGTTTGATGGGCTTAAAACATCCCCATAAATCAGGATTTCCAGTCAAAATATCCATCCCAGAACACCACCAACCCCCATCATAAAGATGCTGATAACGGTTGAGCATAGGCTGAGATATCCGACCTGTATTTAATCTAGGAATAGTATCAGAATAGAGAAGATAATCTAACGGACGATACCCCTCTAAAGGAATCACATTCAGTTGAGTGAGTTCTTCATCTACGCCACTTTCTGTCCATTCTGTCAAATAGTCCATTTCTCTCTCATTGCAACTGCGGATTTTTAAGCGTAACCCTAGGATGAAAGCTTGAGTATAAAATTTTGTAAACGTTTTGACGTCAAAGGGATATCTCGTAAAAAATCAGCACAATTTATCCTATAGAAAACAATAAAATTATCTTATATAATAAGTATATCTGGCAAAACAATCCCCAGGAGAATAAGGAATAGGGAGTAAAAGAGAGACACAAGTTTATGTTTGAGTATCAGTCTTTTTCAATCATGCTGTTTGTGTGACTGTTATATCTCTTAAGATAATTCACCAAAACGTTGTCGATACTCTGCTAAGGTTTGTTGAGTTTGTTGTAACAATTCTTCTGGAGTTAAATATCGAACATTTTGGCGGTCATACCAAGATAAAATTTCTCGTTTTATTCCGCCAATATTAACAGTAGTTCTTCCAATTCCTAAGCCAATTTCCGCCATCCAAAAGGGTTCACCGATTTGGAGGTGATATTGTCCGTTAACTAGATAATAAATCTCTAAGGGTTGATGTCTGTCTCGTTGCCAATAATCGGGATTATAAATAATATAATAACGTACCCCTAAACGGGCATAAATTACCATTTTTTCCTCATACTCTCCTCCAGGTGTTTTAGAAACAACTTCTAAGGTGAAAATGGGAACAATATTGTTTTCTTCCCAAACTACATAACTTGACCGTGAATTTCCTCCTTTCTGACGTTCTACTCCTAAACTTAAAAACCCGTCAGGAACAATAGGAACTAAGGGATTAATGCCCGTCGTGTGATAAATCCCCATATCAACGGCAAAAAACCAATCTTGGCGAGATTGCCAAATAAATTCCAGTAAAAATAATAGAAAATTAGGAATAAAATTTTGAATTTCGTTATCCACAGGAATATCAGCAGAACAAGGTAACTCTGAACTGGTTGGCAACTTTAAATTAAGATGAAATTGTACCATATTCATAACTCCTGTTGCTTGTTTTTTATGCCTTTAAAAATCATATTCTACCTCTAAAATTTCCGTATATTCAAATTCATTCGGACTTTGATGGACTAAAGGATAACGATTTCCGGCTAATTCTATCCAGTCTTCCTCACAATCGGTTTTAGGAGAATTATAGGATAAAACATACTCTCGTCCGATGCGTTTTTCCATCTCTTGCGCCACTTCTCCCCGCCATTGGGTTTTAGTTACTAAAACAATTAATTGATTCGCTAATTGAGGAATAATATTGGCAATTTGTCGGCGATAAATTTCATCTAAACTACCAAAGGGAGAGTCCATAACAATCGGAAAGGTGCTACTATCTAGCCCCATTAAGGTATTTTTTTGACTCCATTCTCTGACTCCATCAATAATTCCCCCAATAAACGATAAACTTAAAATTTGATTTTCCCCCGTGGAAGCGGCGACTTCTGCTTCCTCTCCGGCGGTAGTTTCTACTAATTTTAATTCATATTTTTCAGTTAATTTAGGTAAATATGGGGTAAAGGAAATTTGACTAAATAACTTTTGAACCCGCTTTTCTAACTGACAGCGAAACTGTTGGTCTAAACGGTCTTTGACTTCATTTAAACGCAGAATTGTATCCTGAGTCACCGCAATTCTTCTTTGAACTAACAGTTGTTTCGTTTCATTCATTTGCTGTTTATCTATTTGTCGAGATAAACTCTCAATAGTCTGTGTAAATGTTTCAATTTGTTGTTGATTTGAACCCGTTTCTCGATTCAGTTCACTGATTTTAAGTTCAATTTCATCTAAACGTTTTTGCAATTCTTGAATATCCTCATTGGGAAATTTTCTGAGTTTATTGGTAATACTATCGAGTTCATTTTCAATTCTTTGTAATTCTTCTCTATTCGTTTGAATATTGTGTTGTTGACGATTAATTTCTTCCCAAAATTGAATCCCTTGTTTATCTAATTCATCGACTTGGGTACTCAAACGAATCGCTGTTTCATCAATATCCGCAGTTCCAGACCGATTTAATAAGTGTTGAACCTGTTCACATTCAGTTTTTCCAGGAATTAATTCAGCCCCACAAATACATTGTTTTTGCTCTAATAAATTTTGCACAAACTGTTTTGTAATTCCGGTATTTAACTCTCCCCGTTCTCGTAAACCTGAAAATAAACTTCTAAATTCTGCCGTTAATTCTGGGATTAAAACCGTATAGGCTTTTGTAGAAATAGCCCGATTAATGGCAATATGAGCTTGATGGAGTTGTTCGCGTAATGATTGTCTTTTGCGATCTAATTCATCCCGCAACCTTTGTAATTCCGCCGCGCCCCCCAACTCCAATAATCGCTCACTCAAAGTACATTTTATCTGTTTTAGACTCTCCAATTCTTGGTTAATTTCCGTCTGTCTTTGGGATAATCTCTCAATTTCCTGTTCCGCTTTTTTCTTGTCTTGTAAATATTTTTTAGTTTCAGGATTTCCAATAATTGCTAAATCCGTTTCTAAGGATTTTTTGGCTTCCCCTAAATGTTTAATAGCTCGATTTAAAACCTCTACTCCTAATAATTCTTTAGTCGCGTCAGAAATTTCTAGTTTGCGTTCATCTCTAACAATTTGCTCAATTCTCTCTCCATCAAAAAAGAAATATTGATGTAAACTTAATGGTAAAATTCGATTAATAATTTCCTCCGGTGGATGAGGAGGCATTCCCCAGCGTCCGTCATCTCCAGCCACTTGCATATATAATTGACTAGGGGTTTGTTCGATATCATTCCCATTTTTATATGCTCGACAAATTCGTTTAACTAAATATCGTTTATGATCATGTTCAAAGATTAATTCTATCCAACATCCTACTCCTTGTCCGGGTTCAGCTTCATTTAAAGCTCGTTTATTGACGAGATGTTCAGAAATAGAAAATGCGGCACTAAACTTTTCATATAAAACCCAAGTAAAAGCATTCATTAAGGTGGTTTTTCCGGCTCCATTATTACCATGAATAACCGTTGTATTTCTTTCTCCAGAAGCTAAATGAATTTCTGGAGTTTTCCCATAAAATTGTCGAAAATTGCAGAGTTGAATCGAAATTAATTTCATTTCACCACATCCTTAATAATTTTGAGAATATCATCATTAATATTACGGGGATTTTTCATATATAGTTTATCTCGTTCGGCTTGTAATACCCGTTCAATAATTTCTCGCACTTCCGGGGAAGCATTGATAATCGGGTCTTGAGCTTCTTTAGGATTAATATTATCCCCATAGGTGGATTTTTTCTCAGAGAAAACATTAGCAATAGTGGTAATAATACTTTCAGAATATTTAAACATTTTAATTATACCCTTATTATGGCAGTCGGCACTACCCTCAATATTACAATATTTTGTCAACTTCTTGCCATTGTTATTGTTGCCCGTTGTTGCGCTTCAGAGCTCCGGGGAGGGGTGCTAAAGCACAACAACGGAATTTGCAATCCAAAATAAGATTATAAATCTAATAACCCATATCGTTTTTGTAACTGAAGTAATTTTAATCTCGCTTCCCCAGCATTATCAGCTAAATTGGCAAATTCCAAAAACCGTTTTAACTCTTTTCTTAACAAATTCCGTTCAACTTCTAAGGTATTTCTATCTAAATCTGGTGGTAATACAATCATATCAAATAACGTCGCCCGTTCTTTCCCTGGATGGGGTCTTAATATTCTCCCCCGTCGCTGAATAAATTGTCGAGGATTACAACTACTTGCTAATATTACCGCATTTTTAATCGCTGGAATATCAACTCCTTCATCTAAACACCGAATAGCAACTAACCCTTGTAATTCTCCCTGTTCAAATTGTCGGCGTAATTTTTCTCGCTCTATTAAAGGGGTTTCGGCGGTATAAGTATTCACCCGATAACCTAATTCTGCTCCTAATAATTCAACCGTTGCTTCCAATTGTCGAGGAGAATAATCCTCTAGGGTTTCTACACTTCCATCCCCACAATAAAATAAAGTATGGGTTGTATGTAACCGGGTTTTCATTAACTGGCGTAGGGCATCTAACTTGTTACTGGCGGAGGCAATTAACCGAGATCTTTGAATTAACAAAGCGGTAATATTTTCGTTATTTTCCCAGTCTTTATCCCTTGTCAATACCCAACCAATTCGAGTCGTTAACCTATGATAAGCTCTGCTTTCAGCTTCAGTTAATTCTACTAAAATCGGATAATATAAATACCGCACTAACGCCCCTTGACGAATCGCTTCAGCTAGAGTTAATTCCGGTTGTAAAACAGGCCCAAAATAATCTAAAATAGCATCGCTGCCACTTTGATCAAAATGTCGTTCAGGAGTAGCAGAAAGGGCTAATCTCAAGCCAATATTTCTAGGTAAACTTTCTTCTAATTTGGGACTTCCTAAATTATGGGCTTCATCCCCAATGATCAGAGTTTTTTCAGGAAAATAACGAATTTGCGATTGCAAACCTTCAGAAATTAAGGTAGAATTAGTCGTAATAACCGTTAAAAAAAACTGATTTCCGGCTCTTAATTGATAGAGTTCCGCCGATAATTGTTTTTGCCAATGGTGTACACTTTCAAAGGCTAAAATCGGTTGTAATCCAAATTTTTTAGCCTCCTTTTCCCATTGAATTACTAAATGGCAATAGGGGCAAATAATGATAATTGCTTGTAATCCTATTTGATCATATAACTGAGTAGCGATCGCTAAAGCAGTAATAGTTTTACCGCTTCCAGTTGCCATTTTTAACGTTCCCCGCCCTCGATTAGCAAACCAGTTATTCACAGCTTGCTGTTGATACTCTCGCAGATGCAAAGATAAGGGAATTTGAGGAATACATTTATCAGTCATCAGTCATCAGTTATCAGTTATCAGTGTAAGAGTTATCAGTTAATAGTGAATTTATTAACTCATGATCTCAAGTCAGAAACTAAATTATTAGAACACCAAAAAAATCAATCCCCATTACCTATCACGGATTTAAGAAGATTACGCAGATTAACACAGATTTTAATCTGTGAAATCCTTTTAAATCCGTGATCCCTATTCCCCTTCCCAGTCTGGACAAGTTTCTGCTTCAGCACCCATCGGGTGCATTCCACAAACCAATAAATTTCCCCCATAAACTTGTCCGTGATAATGTTGGCATCCTCGACAGGCCGGATGTTCGGTTTCTGTCGGTTGAATGTATGTGACAAAGGGATCAAAATGTTCGTCCTCGGTATCAATATCTAAATTCAGACCTAAATCCAAATCCAAATAAATATCAATAATCGGTTCAAAGATATCATTGATATATTCATCAAGTTCGGGAAGAATTTTATTTTGTACCTCATCGGTAATTTCTTCCGATATCTTGGTGAGTTCGTTTAATATTTCGTTCAATTCTTCAGTCACGTCTGTAAAAAACTTCTCCATGTCAGAAACGGTTGTTTCTATCGCTTCTACAATACTTTTTGACCAATCTTCCATGACACTGATAACCAGTTTTCTGAATAATTTCTATAGAATATAGCAAAAAACAGCTATACCAGAATTCTAGTATAGCGCAATTTAATTAACCCTTCACCTTGAATTTTTTTGTCGGGTCAACCTCCTAATCTTTCTGGAGACGACGCAATTCCTCCTGTAAATCCCGCACCTTGTCTTTTAACTGACCCACTCCATCATCCCCAGAATCATCATCATCCGAAATCTCAATCCGACGAGGTTCTGTTTTTTTTGCTGAGGGCGTCGGTTCATTCCCTGGTTTTTGCACTTGCTGAATCGTATCTTCCACAAAACGACGTGCTTCTTCTGTGGTCATTTCCCCCCGCTTGACTAGCTCATCGGCTAGTTTTTGGGCATCTGTGCGTAATTCTGCCAGGGTTTTACTAGCTTTTTCACCCGCATAGGAGGCTAAACCTACCCCTAAATAAACCGCTTTTTGGACAAGATCTCCGAAACCCGGCATAATGACTCCAGTTTCTTAAAATATTATTAATTAAACACTTGCTGGCTAACGGTTAATCAACTTAGTCTTTAATTCGTGTTCAATCCCGATATCGTCTCAAAAAAGTGACCCGGAGTTTACGCCTATCAGAAGCATCCCGTATTGCTGCTACCTTCCGGTTCTGACAAGATTTGGGCGTTCCAATCGCATAAGTCCAGGTCATTCACTACTATAACACAATTTTTGATTTTGCAACCTAAAACCTTAAATCAATTACCTGATCCTCTACTTCCGCGCCCTAGCAGGTAATCGTTTCTGCTTCTTATTCGGGGCTTTGGGTTTTAATGCGGGTCGAGGACGAGGTTGGGCTCGAACGGGTTGGTCATGTTCGAGGGAGTCTTCCTCAAAGTAGTCAACAAAAATATCCGCCCCATTCACAATTGCCCCTAAAAGTCGCGGCCGATATTTTTTGGGATCGGCTGACTCGGTATCCATTAATCTGTCCGTAACCTCTCCTAATAGCCCCGAGGCGGTGTAAATTGGGCGAGTCACGATCACCATCCCATCGGTGTAGGGTTCTAAGGTTAAAACATCATTATTGCCTTCTAAAGTCGGACTATCCACCACCACAAAATCAAACCGATAGCGGACTTCCTCTAATAAGCGGCGCAATTCACTCGATTCTAAAACCGTTGCTGGGTGAGGCACTCCCCCCGGACTGGGAATCACATATAAATTAGCGACATCGGGAACTAAACGAATACAGCCATATAAATCCCCATAATATTGTAGGGGTTCCACCGCACTGTGGGAATCGAGGACTAATCCCAGGGATTCTACTTCCGAGGGCGATCGCAAATCAGCTTCAATTAATAGAGTCCGTTTGCCACTTCTAGCCGAGGCGATCGCTAAATTATAGGCACTTAAAGTTTTTCCTTCCCCGGTTCCCACACTGGTAATTAAAATAACTTTAGGAGATTTATTGCCAACCCGTTGTAAATTACTGCGAATTTTTTCATAAAATTCCAAATAGGGGGAATAACGTTTGAGTAACAACGGTAAAACATAATCTTCTGGGAATAAAAACACATTAGGCACAACTCCCAAAAACGGAACTTCGCGCTCTTTGAAAGCTCCTTGAATTTCTTCCCAAGTGTAGAATTTCCCACTCAACATTCCCAAGACAAAAATAATCACCGCCCCGCCTAAAACTCCTCCGAGTCCTCCCATTGCCAAAATTAAAGCCATACTCAACGCTTTAGGAACTTCGATATCAGGAGCTTGTGCGTTTTTGGTGATCGCTAAACTACTGGTTATTTCAGCTTCAGCCGCTTTCGCATCCACTAACTTTACCTGCATTTGATCATACAAGGCTTTTTTATAAGCAACTTGCTGTTCTAGCCGTTGTTTTTCTGTTTGTTTATTCGGAATTGTGGCATAGTTTTGTTTCAGGTCTTCTCCAGTTTTTTCAGATGATTTTAATTGTTGTTCTAAACTTTCTTTTTGAGTTTTTAACTCAATTAAACTTTGAGCTAATTGTTGACGAGTTGGATCAAGAGAAGAATCAACCCGAATTTTATCCACACTGACTAAAGGAGCCGCAATTCCACCTCCTCCCAATACTTCTGAAGCTCGAGATTGTAACTGTTTTTCGGCGGCTTGTTGACGTTTGACTAATTCTGCAACTAAAGGATGTTGATCTTTATAATCCTTGCGTAAAACCGCTAATTGTGATTCAATTTCATACAATTGAACCCGCAGTTGAGCAATAATTGGATCAGAGGCTAAGGCTTGAGCTACAAAGGCTTGGTCAGCATTTAAACCTAACTGAGATTCCAAACTTGCCACTTGAGCGTTTAGGGCACTTAGCTGTAAGTCAATCTGTTTTTGCTGCTGTTCATTGGCTAAAATTGCTGTGGGTAAGGAGCCACCTTCTAAACTTAAAATAGTTGCTCCTTCCCGTTTATCATAATTTTCTAACTCTTTTTCTGCCTGTCTCAATTCTGCTTCGGCTGGTTTTAATCTTTCTTGAATTAGATTAATAATACTATTCAATTGTTGAGTATTAATAACACGACTTTGTTGTCGCATTTTCTCCATCAATTTATTCACAAAAGTTACCGATCGTTCTCGATTAGGATCTTGATAAGAAACAGTAAGTTTCATCGGAGAACCCTCACTATCCCTTCCCGGAGCTTTGGCTGGTTCTAGTTTAATTCCTAAATTTTTTTTTAAATCATTCGGTGGAATATTAAATTCTTTGAGCAGCGGATCTACTACACTTTCAGGAAGCAACATTTCCGGTGCTAGTTGTTGTCCTTGTTGTTGAATAACTTCCCCGGTTTTAGAAAAGATCACCGGACTACTTTGACCCATCAGAATACCCGTTGCTTTATAGGGAGGAGTAGCCGGAGGTTCCATCAACATTGCAGCGGCTCCCGATGCCCCTAACGCGACAGTAAAGGTGGCAAAACCCGCCAATTTATATTGATCAAAAGCAATTAAATATCGTTTAACAATCGGTAAAGTCATAATAATATGGGTAATGGGTAATGGGTAAGAATAAATAAAAAATAGGATGATAGGTATTAACTGCTTATTTTTTCTTGTTACTATTACTGCTACCACTACTACTACCACTGGGACTAAATAGATTTTCTACCCCGCTTTGTAACTGTTGGAAAAATAACAGAAATCCGAGAATATCGCGAAAAGGTTGAGTAAAAGTATTTAAAACAAAACTCACGCGAGTGATTAAATTGCGGTTAACAACAATCACATCATTGTCTTGTAATAAAACATTATCCGTGGCATCACCAGCTAATACATTTTTACCATTTAAAAGTTGTTTTGTGGGTTTTCCGGTTTCTGGATCATAACGAATTAAAGCAATTTCCTGTAAATCCGCTAAATTCAAAGGAACGGAATTTAATACATCAATAAAACTACTGCCATTTTGTAAAGCTACCGTTCCCACCGTACTCACAGGATAACTCAAAATTCTCACCGTAATTTGAGGACTAGCTAAGTTGGATGTCGCCACCAACCGTTGATCATAACCTGACTTTTCATCCGGTTGTAATTTCGGAATAATAATAGCGTCGCCATTCTGTAAAGACACATTCGGTAAAGCCGTTGCCTCTTGAATGGGAGTATATAAATCAATAATATCCTCGATTAAGCGACCATCGGTCGTAATTCGACAAATCAAAACCGACCGCAAATCCGAGGTGATTCTTGCCCCACCTGCGGCCTGGATAGCCGTTGTTACCTGTCCACTACCTGGAGGAAGTTGATAAAATCCGGGTCGGGTGACATCTCCGACAATGGTTACACTCACAGCATTTGGGGCGGCGGCCAAACTATAGGTTTCTAAAATATTCCGAGTTGGCCCTTGATAGGCCCGCACCTCCTGGGAGGGAACCACAATTACGTCCCCATCTTCGAGTAACAAATCTACGGGTCTAACGCCTAATAATAATGGCGTCAGTAAATCCACATCCGTTTCCACCACTTGACCATTCGCTAAGGTACGCCGAATTTTAATCATTCTTAAATCCGCCGCCGTTGTGGTTCCCTGGGCCGTTGTCAGGGCGATCGGGAGTTCGGGACTGGCTAAGGGGTAAAATCCGGGTCTGGCCACTTCCCCCGTCACCGTCACCCTTACCGGACGTTGGGTTAATAAAGCCATATTAGTTTGGGGATTTTGAACAAAAGGATTTAAACGACTATTAATAATGACTTGTACCTGTTCCAAGGTTAAATCTTGAACCCGAATGGCTCCAATTAAAGGTAATAAAATCGCACCATCGGGGGTAACGGCCGTGGTGGGAACACTCAGGTCATTAGAACGCTGGCCATTAATAAACACATCAATATACAGTTGATCCCCTGGGCCAAGACGATAATTGACCCCGCGATTTTCACTTAAACGCCGGAAATAAATATTATCAATTGGGGGAGGAAGTTGTGCAGAACGGTCTAAAACGGGATTCCCCGCCCGTTCAAATAGTTGTATAATTTGGGGCCAGGTGGGTTGGGGGAAGCTCGGTGGTCGTAACTTTGCCCCCGGATAGGGTTGATTGACTACTCCTTGGGGAATTACACATTTTTCTGGAAGATTGACGGTTTGGGCTAAAACCCTTTGTTGGCTAGAAAAGCCCCAAAGCAAGGCGGTGAAACAGACTATCCAACTGCTGGAATAAAGACTGGTGAGGAATAGGGATACAAAGGTCTGGCGACAACGATGATTCATAGTTAAATAATCAAGCAACATCCATTAAGGAGTTGTGGTAGCTAAGGCTTCAGCCATTAAGGAGGCTTGTATACTTTCACCCAGAGAAACGGCCAGGGGCCAGACATCCTTAATATTATCTAAGGGTTTAATCGGAATTAAAAGACTAACACCCACCCAGGGGGCGCGATGCTTACTAAGTTGGGCCCAACGATCAATCCAAAACCAACGACTGGGGGCGGGATTTCCACCGTTAGGCCAAGCGTACCACTGAGTCACGGCCCAGGTCTGAGTTGCAGTCCAGGCTCTAAAAAATTGAACTTCAATTTCAGCCGGGTCTAATTTTTGGGCGGTGGATTTTATGGAAAAGCGATCGTCACTGAAATCATCGGTTTTCCACCCTAGAAATCCATTCAGATCCATCCATTCCAACTGAGGCTGATCTTTATAGTAATTTTGGGGAAATAATAATACTATTGCTGTCTGATTATCCCGTTTTATTTCTTGTTTTAACCACTTTTTACTGCCCGCACCCAAGGATTCAATTTTAACTGTTTGCCATCCTGGAATCGTCAAACCTTGTTTTCTAATAGTTTGAAGTTGGGGCAAGGTTTTGAGTTGGGGCATATCCATCCATGACCATTTTTTATTAATATAGCCCGGCATTGCTGCACCGATTAATAATATTATCATTAAGATGACAATGATAATTTTAGACTGTTTTTGTCGTAGAATCATATCAGTTATAGAGCTAGGGAATAGGGAATAGGGAATAGTAGGTTATGAGCAGGTTACAAGGTTTATTATTGTCAAATACCTTAATTGGTAGTGCTATATCAGTTATTTTTTATCGGTAGGATTGAAGTCTCCTCACCCTATCAGTAATCAATAAATATTTATTGATCGGGTTGTTCTAATGGGTCTTAGGAATCAATTCCAGTATAATGTTGTAAACCATTAATTAATACTACCAATAAACCTAACATACAGGCTGAATATAAATCTCCGCCCCAACCTTCATGGAGCCAGGAAAATAACCCATCTTGACCTGTGCCATGAAACAGCGTTAATAAGGTATTGCGAATAATATTAGCAATAATACTAATTAAGCCCGCACTAACTAGAAAGAAAATACTTAGTTTTTTTGAGTCTAAAAGTCCTGTCCAATAGAGCAACATTAATCCTACATACAAACTGGTAAATAACATTTTTAACCCAGCACAGTGCGGGGCAACTTCAACAATTTGATCATTCACAAACAGATAAATTTGTTCTACATGGACATTCAAGTTAAATTGAATTAGAATAAATCCAGCCACATTAGCAATAAATTTCTGCAAGGGTAAGGCGATGGGTTCTATTAAATAGGGTAAATGATTCGGGGTTGCTAGTAATACAAATACTAAGGGCATTTTCTGTAATTTTAAGCCTTCAATTCCTTTAAAAGATAGGCAAAGTCCTGCCAACATTAAAGGAAAAGAAAGATTAACTAAATCAGATAAACCGCTCCAATAAAAAATACTACCTATCACAATTAATCCGATTCCTAACGGATGGCTAGTATTGGGTAAACGTTTCCACTGATGCCGTTTTGTCCAGGCAATATAAGCTGCAAAGGGTAAACCGATTAAACCATGACTAAAATATTCATGTTCAATGCTGATCGTTTTATGCAGCCAACCGTCATACCAATGTATTAAAAGTGGTGCATACAATAACACCATTAATATAACAATCATCCAATTTAATAGAGATTTTTCCAGCGTGATTGGAATTTTATGATTGATTTTCATACAATTATTGACGGTTAACCGTTGACCTGATATCTAAAAGTAGGGGCGAGGTCTTCTCGCCCAATGGATTTAGGAGTAGCTAAGATATAGCAGACTGAATTGATGTCAAAACTCGATTAATTTGGTTAGTTGTTAATCCAGGATATATGGGTAAGGATAGAATTTGTTGACTTAATTTTTCAGCTTGAGGAAAGTCTCCTTCTTTGTAACCTAAATATTGATAAGCCGGTTGTAAATGGCAAGGAATTGGGTAATGAATTCCGACCTGTATTCCCTGTCCCGTTAATTTGTCTTTGAGGGTATCACGGTTAATGGCTGATTCTTCCGTTACCCGAATCGCATACAAATGATAAACATGACCATCCGCACTCTGATTTTCAATCGGAATAATACCCCGTTCTCGCAATAATAGAAGTGACGCATCATATTTTTCAGCGGCAAAATTGCGATCGTGATTCCAAGTGTTTAAATGGGGTAACTTAACATTTAGAATGGCAGCTTGTAAGGTATCAAGACGGCTATTTGTTCCTTTTTCGGTATGGAGATATTTTTGAGGAGCCCCATAATTGCGTAAACTGCGGAGATTTTGAGCCACAATTTCATTCTGGGTCACAACCATTCCCCCATCCCCAAAACAGCCCAAATTTTTACTCGGATAAAAACTAAAAGCTGCGGCTAACCCAATACTTCCCGCACAATAACTTTCTCGCTCGGCTAAATGTGCCTGGGCTGCATCTTCAAAAATAATTAAATCATGGGACGCGGCAAAAGCAAACAGTTGGTGGGGAGAAACCATTTGGCCATAGAGATGCACCGGAATAATGGCTTTGGTTTTTTTTGTTACCACCTGCTCTGCATGATTGAGATCAATCAGTGCCGTATGGGGGTCACAATCGACTAATATCGGAGTAGCCCCCGCGTGTAATACCCCGATCAGGGTAGCAATAAAAGTATTAGCCGGAAGCAGAACTTCATCCCCAGGTTTAATTCCACAGGCTTGTAGACCCAGAGCGATCGCATCGGTTCCACTGGCTACTCCTACCCCATAGGGTACACCACAGGCTTTAGCAAAGGCGATTTCAAATTCTGTTAGGGCTTGACCTAAAACAAAGTCACCCTTATCCACTACAGCCTGGATCGCAGCTTGAATTTCGGGTTTAAGCGGTTCGTGGATTAAACTCAAATCCACAAAGGGAACAGGAGCTAGGGTGCTAGTCATACAAGAATCATCAGCATATATCAGCAACACCAGCATAGCTTAGGGTGTTGGCTGTTAGCTGAGAAGGTGTTGATGGATTATCTGGAAACCCGACTCGAACAGAAGGAGGTCAGAACATCTGACCAGATAAGCGAGGAACATCCTTGCTATACTCTGATAATAGAGTCTTAAATAGAGTATGTCAAGGGGAAAAAAAATTCAGTTTAATGTTAACGAGAAAGAATATGAACGTCTCAAAAGTCATGCTGAATCAGAAGGATTATCAATGGCTGAAGTTCTTAGGGATTACATTAAAACCCTCACACCCCCTTTAGGGGGTCGCACTACATCCCACGACTGAAGTGCGTGGGCTTTGCGCGAGGTTGTTGTAAGATCAGGATCGAAACTAGAAAATTTGGAGTATAAAGGTCTGGTTAGCTTAATTTATTCTCAATATCGATAACAAGGGAAACCACAAAAACTATGCCACAATTGAATCTGATTGATCCCAATGTCAACGGGAATCTCGGATCTATATCTTCTCCCGTTACTAACGGTCACACCCCTTTTCCATACCACCGTGATCATCGGGATCAAACTTCAGAGCATAAGGCAATTCAAACGATTCAACAACTCGAACTCGATTTGAATGCAACTAATCAGCAATTGATTGATGCCGATGCCGTTACTATGATCAAATGGGCGGCAGAAATATTTGGTGATGGCTTGGTCATGAGTACCAGTTTTGGAATTCAAGCGGCAGTGATGTTGCATTTAGTCACTAGCGTTGTTCCGAATATTCCGATTATTTGGGTTGATACGGGTTATTTACCCACAGAAACCTATATTTTTGCCGAACAGTTAACAGAACGTCTCAACCTGAATTTAAAAGTATATCAATCTCCCATGAGTCCGGCACGAATGGAAGCTTTACAGGGTAGGTTATGGGAAAAAGATGATATTGAATCTTTAAATTATTACGACAAAATTCGTAAGGTTGAACCGATGCAACGGGCTTTAAAAGAATTAAATGCTACGGCTTGGTTAGCGGGATTACGCGCCGATCAAACCCATCATCGGAAAACATTAAATCCAGTTGTTCAACATTCGGGAAGATACAAAGTTCATCCGATTTTGTCTTGGAATTCTAGGGATATTTACCAATATTTAACTGCCCATGATTTACCCTACCATCCCTATTTTGATCTGGGTTATACCACCGTGGGAGATTGGCATTCTAGCCGTCCTTTAATGGCAACGGACGAAAATGAACGGGATACTCGTTTCCGGGGTTTAAAACAGGAATGTGGTTTACATTTACCCCAAACAGAAGAAGAAGCAAAAAGTTTGGATTCCAGTTTCTTATAAGACGAATCTGGGAGATTGAAAACGAGTGTGTTCCCCATCTGTACAAGGGCCTGCTCCCATTTTGATGGGGGCAGGTTTTATAAGTACCTAATTGTTTAGGTACTTATAAACTTGACCCTATCGGTCGAAGGAAAGTGAATTATTTTCAATGAATTTATTCTATTGATTTTAATAATAATTCTAGGATTTCTTGGCGGTCTTTCTGCTCGGTTTTCGGTTGTTCATCTAACCAATTAATCGCTCGATTTCTACCATTTTCCGCCGCAATAATTAAAGTTCCCCAGGTTTTTAATTCCAACTGTTCTGGATTTTCTAATAAAGCAGCATTCAGACGATTTTTAATCCGTCCGCCATTTGATCTTAATAAATTGGTAATTTCTTGTTGATTTCCTGGGCTATTTTTTAACACTTCTAGGGCTTCCGTCCAGCGTCCATCAATCAAACTAGCTAATACCTGTTGACTCGGACTTGCCCAGGCTGCAACGGCTTGAGCTTTGGTAATTTTAGCATGAAATTCAATTAAATCTAACTGGGCTTGAACGGCTGTTGACCATTTCAAATTAGGACTATTTCCAGAGACTATATTTTTTTTCAACGGTTTAATTAAATTCAATGCTGGCGACCATAACCCACTACGAGCCAATCTTAAAGACTGTCGATAATTATAATTATCTAAAAATATCTCATCTAAAGAAATAGCCGTTAATTGAATCGGGTTAGGAATAAATTGCAAAGGTTGGACTTGATAAATACTAAATTGAGGCTCTAGCCCAATAGTTTGTTCAATTAATAATTCTGGATCTTTGCCTCCGGTGACTTCCTGCCAAATCGGTTGTTGTCCGGCGGCACTTTTCCATTCTAACATCATGCTCAAATAATGGCGACTCGGATTGTAATGCAGAATCTGTCCATAAGGAACGGTTTTATCTCCCACCAACCGCTCACTATTAAGATTAAACCAGACCCCCCCTTGAGGAACTTTTCCTTTAAATTGTGTCAGTCGAGTTAGGGGTAAGGGCTTATTAGAACCCTGTTGATTAGATTCGGTTCCAATTAACGATGCAATTACAAAAGATTCGGCTGGCCCCTTGATTTCTAGCTGCTGCATTAACCGATAATATTGAGTGCTACCCCGGCGTTGATAGGGGGTTTGAACTGCTTCATAAACCCGCACTTGCACAATTTCTTGACAACCCCCTTCGCAGGGATGGGTAACACTAGAGTCACGGGTTTTTAAAATAGGAATTAATAAATCATTCGACTTTTGAACAATAGCATCTGAATTTATCAATAAAGAGTTAAATGGGACTGCGGATTTTTGCTCATTCCCCGTTTTTGAAATGGAATCAACCCTCGGTAAAGTTAGGGATTTCCCCACCATGAACCCTTCTGTTTTGAGGGCTTGATTAATTTCATCTAAGGTAACAATTGAGTCGCGGCGTTGTAGGGGAATTTGTGTCCAACTGGGTAACAATTGATTTAACCAAACTCCAATATCAGGATTAACAATTAGTTGATAACTAAACCAGGCACAGCCTCCAATTAATCCTGTTCCTCCGAATAGTAAAGTAAAGGCAACCCCGTCGGCTATCCATTTTTTCCATAACCTGCTAATCGGTTGGGACGGTTTAGATTTCGGAGGTTGGGGGGCTGTTTTTTTCCCCGCAGGTAAAGCAGTCGTTTGGGGACGTCGATTTGGACGACGCTGTTGCCCTGATTTGGCGGAGGTTTTGGCTGTTTTAGGCTGAGGTTTTTGGGGTTGACTCTTTTTTCTAGGCGAGGGTTGATGACCTGTCTCTAAAGGATTCATCATGGATTCGGATTAGGATGGGATTAGGCTAACTATGACCCAGGATATTCGGCAGTGGCTTGATGAAATTAAACGCTTGAAACAACAGTTGGCACAAACCCAACTGGATCTGAACGCGGCGGTCGAAAGTTCCGACCAATGGCGACAACGCTACAATACTGAAGCCCAACAACGACGCCAAGAAGCCGGACGCTATTTAGAACAAGTGGGAGAACTGCGGGGAGAGTTGGAACGATGGCAACGCCTGTCTCCACTTCCCAATGAGTTACAGGTGCGGGTCGCAGTTCGTCAAGAAATTGATCAGTTAAAAACTTTGGATGAAGTTAAGGCAAAATTAATTGAGGTGATGTTAGAACGCGATCGCTCTCGTGAACAAATTCATCAACTTGTTGAAGCCTTGGATACCGAAAAAACCGCTCACCTGGAAACTCGCAATAGTTTAACTATGGCTTTAGGCGATACGGTTGATTTACTCACCAAAGCCCAAAATCAATCCCAGTCTGGAACTTCAATTTTCACTATTTCCCAACTTCCCGAATCTCAAATCTTACCCCAACTTCCAGCCATTGAAGACAGTTGAAACAGTCATCAGTCATCAGTTATCAGTCATCAGTTATCAGCTATCAGTTATCAGCTATCAGTTATCAGTTATCAGTTATCAGTTTATTACCCAAAACCCATTACCCATTAACCAAAACCCAAAACCCATTACTCATTACCCATTACCCTTTCCCCCTTCCCTATTCTATGACCTTAAATTTTGATCAACAAATGATGCAGCAATGCTTGAAATTAGCCCGTCAAGCATTAGGAAAAACTGCACCTAATCCTCTAGTCGGTTCTGTAATTGTTCAAGACGGAAAAATTATTGGAGAAGGATTTCATCCGGGGGCGGGTGAACCTCATGCCGAAGTTTTTGCCCTGAGAAATGCCGGAGAACAAGCAAAGGGAGCAACGGTTTATGTGAATTTAGAACCCTGTAATCATTTTGGTCGGACTCCCCCCTGCACAGAAGCCCTAATTGCAGCAAAAATAGCTAAGGTTGTAGTGGGAATGGTTGACCCCAACCCCTTAGTTTCAGGTACAGGAATTCAACGTTTAAAAGATGCAGGAATTGAGGTAATTGTAGGCATAGAAACAGCAGATTGTCAACAGTTAAATGAAGCATTTACGCATCAAATTCTGCATCATCAACCCCTAGGAATTTGGAAATATGCGATGACCTTAGATGGAAAAATTGCCACTACAACGGGTCATAGTTATTGGGTGACGGGAACAGAAGCCCGACAAAAAGTTCATCAGTTACGAGTCGCCTGTGATGCGGTAATTGTTGGGGGAAATACCGTCCGACGAGATAATCCTTTGCTGACAACCCACGATGCTGGGGAACCCAACCCCTTGCGAGTGGTGATGAGTCGCACCTTGGATTTACCCAAACAAGCCCATTTATGGGACACTCAAGAGGCGAAAACTTTAGTTATAACAGAGGAGGGTATAAATCCAGATTTCCAACATTTTCTACAGAATAAGGGGGTAGAGGTCGCGGAATTGTCGCCCTTGACACCCGCCCAAGTCATGACTTATTTCTACAAACGTCAATTTTTATCGGTGTTGTGGGAATGTGGGGGAACCCTAGCCACCAATGCACTCAAAGATGGCAGCATTCATAAAATTTTAGCCTTTATTGCCCCTAAAATTATTGGGGGAAGTGGGGCGCCTTCTCCCGTGGGAGATTTGGGTTTTACTCAAATGACAGAGGCACTTTTATTAGAAAGAATGACTTGGGGTTCTGTGGGTTGTGATTTGTGGATTGAAGGTTATTTATCTCCAGCTTAATTATGAGCGAGATTGCTGTATTAAGTCTGATGGTCAGTAGTCTAGGAATTGATGCGGTTTTACTCGCTAACTGGCTCTGTTCCATCCAAATAAATGTAGAATTAGAACAGGAGGAGGAAGAAACATTGACTCGTTACGACTCAGAAGATATTAAACAAATGCGTGCAAAATCCGTACAATCTAATGGCTATTCTAATCCTGAATCCCCTGAACCTTTAGTTAAGGAATGGGAATACAAGATTGTCCGCGCCAGTCAAGATGTATTTCGCAATCCCACTGTTTTTAAACGGTTATGTCAGGAAGAAGCAGAAACGGGCTGGATTTTAGTGGAAAAATTAGATGACCGACGGGTTAGATTTAAACGTTTAAGAAGATTAGAAACTCAAGAAAACCCCTATCAAATCAAGCAAGATCCCTATCGTTCTACCTATGGAAAATCTAATAATTTAGGGTCTTGGTTAACTGTTTTGGCTTTTATTACTGCGATTATTTTACCCGCTTATTTAGGATTTTCATTAGTTGCCATGAGCTTTAATAAATCCGAGCAAAATTCTCCAACAACCCTTTCATCTCCTGAGCCGGAAGTTCCTCCTACTTCCCGTCAAAACTGAATTATAGCAACCGCGACTGGGGTGTTAGGACATAGACTGATACAGCAAACCTAGGCGGTTGCTATAGGTAATGGGTAAGAAACTGATTACTATTATATAATAGAGAAATAATCATTTTAGGATTGTCCCTTGTCTCAACCCAATCATCCCTTAAAACGGTTTCTAGTTTATGCTCGTCCCTATCAAAAAACGATTGGGTTAGCAACGGTTTATTCGGTTTTAAATAAAATCTTTGATTTAGCCCCTCCGGTATTAATTGGATGGGCCGTTGATGTTGTGATTAACCCCAAGGTTTCCTTCCTATCCCAGTGGGGGATTCAAGGAGCATTTAATCAATTGTTGATGTTATCGTTTTTAAGTTTAATAATTTGGAGTTTAGAATCGGTTTTTGAATATGCTTATAAAGTCTTATGGCGAAATTTAGCCCAAACCTTGCAACATAATCTCAGATTAGATGCTTACGGACATTTACAAAACTTAGAATTAGCCTATTTTGAAGAACGTAGTAGTGGCGGTTTAATGTCAATTTTAAATGATGATATTAACCAGCTAGAAAGGTTTTTAGATATGGGGTCGAATGAAATTATCCAAGTAATTACCACGGTAATTGTAATTGGAGCAGCCTTCTTTTTTTTAGCACCAGCCGTTGCTTGGTGGGCAATGTTTCCGATGCCTTTTATTGTTTGGGGTTCGGTTTGGTTCCAGAAATTACTCGCCCCCCGTTATGCAGATGTCCGGGAAAAAGTCGGGTTACTGAATGGACAACTGGCGAATAATTTGGGTGGTATTACTACCATTAAAAGTTTTACTGCCGAACAGTATGAAATCCAAAGAATTACCGAACATAGTGAAGCCTATCGCCAAAGTAATCGCCGAGCAATTTCCCTATCTTCCGCTTATGTTCCAGTAATTAGAAGTTTGATTCTATTTGGATTTATTGCCACCTTATTATTAGGAGGTTTACAAGTAACTTCAGGACAGTTAGCCGTAGGAACCTATAGCGTTTTAGTGTTTATTACTCAACGATTATTATGGCCTTTAACCCGCCTTGGAGATACCTTTGATCAATATCAACGGGCGATGGCTTCTATTAACCGGGTGATGAATTTATTAGATACTCCAATAGAAATTCATACCGGGGATATTGCCCTACCTGTGGCTTTCGTCAGGGGAGAAATAGAGTTAAAAAATGTCTATTTTTCCTATCAAAATCGAAATCAGATTATTCAAGATTTATCCCTAAAAATTCCCCCCGGAAAAACTATTGCCATTGTCGGTGCTACGGGGTCGGGAAAAAGTACCTTAGTAAAACTATTATTGAGGTTATATGAAATTAATGCCGGGGTAATTACTATAGATGGAATTGAATTAAACCAGTTGAAATTAGAGGATTTACGCCAAGCAATTGGCTTAGTCAGTCAGGATGTTTTTCTGTTTCATGGAACCGTTGCCGAAAATATTGCTTATGGCTCCTTTGATGCGTCCTTAACTGATATTATTGAAGCCGCAAAAATCGCCGAAGCCGATGAATTTATTCGGGATTTACCAAACAGATATGAGACAATTGTAGGGGAACGGGGTCAGAAATTATCCGGCGGACAGCGACAACGAATTGCTATCGCCCGGGCGGTCTTAAAAAATCCGCCTATTTTAATCTTAGATGAAGCGACATCGGCCGTGGATAATGAAACCGAAGCAGCCATTCAAAGATCCTTAGAAAAGATTACCAAAAATCGGACAACAATTGCGATCGCCCATCGGCTTTCAACGGTTAGAAATGCCGACTGTATTTATGTGATGGAACAGGGAAAATTAGTCGAATCTGGAACCCATGAAAACCTCTTAGAAGCGCCGGGTATTTATGCGGGTTTATGGCGAGTGCAGTCCGGATTGAATTAGGGTCAACGGTGTCAGGTGAAACAGATGCAGCCAGGAAATGCTAGAATCAACAATGATTTATTCAAAACCAATAAATTTTCGTAACTATATCCTGTTCTTGCCATGTTAAAAGCTCTGTTAGGCGATCCGAATGCGCGTAAACTTAAAAAATATCAGCCTCTTGTCACGGATATCAACATTTTAGAGGAAGAAATTCAAAGCCTCTCGGATGAACAACTGCGGGCCAAGACAGGGGAATTTAAGGAAAAATTATCCAAAGCTAAAAACCGAGACGACGAAAACCTAATCCTGGATGAAATTCTCCCAGAAGCGTTTGCCGTTGTCCGCGAAGCCGGAAAGAGGGTTTTGGGGATGCGACACTTTGACGTCCAACTCCTGGGCGGGATTATCCTCCACACGGGGCAAATTGCCGAGATGAAAACCGGAGAAGGAAAAACCCTGGTTTCCACCCTTCCGGCCTACCTCAACGCCTTAGCCGGAAAAGGGGTTCACGTCATCACCGTCAACGATTATCTCGCCCGACGGGATGCCGAATGGATGGGACAAATCCACCGATTCCTGGGGCTAAGTGTGGGGCTAATTCAGCAGGAAATGAGTCCCGACCAACGGAAGAAAAACTACAACTGTGATATTACCTACGGTACAAACAGTGAAATGGGGTTTGACTACCTGCGCGACAACATGGCGATCTCCATGGATGAAGTTGTGCAGAGGGTGTTCAACTATTGCATTATTGATGAAGTAGACTCGGTTTTAGTTGATGAAGCCCGGACGCCTTTAATTATTTCTGGTCAGGTGGAACGTCCGAGTCAAAAATATATGCGGGCGGCGGAAGTTGCTCAAATGATGGAAAAAGAAGAACATTATGAAGTCGATGAAAAAGGCCGTAATGTTCTGATGACCGATGAAGGTTTTGCCCGGGCGGAAGAACTATTTGGGGTTCAAGATTTATATGATCCTAATGATCCTTGGGCGCACTTTGTTTTTAATGCCTTAAAAGCCAAAGAATTATTTATTAAAGACGTCAACTATATTATCGGTAATGGGGAAGTCATTATCGTGGATGAATTTACCGGACGGGTGATGCCCGGAAGGCGTTGGAGTGACGGTTTACACCAAGCCATTGAAGCTAAAGAACGGGTAGATATTCAACCGGAAACCCAAACTTTAGCTACTATTACTTATCAGAATTTCTTCCTATTATATCCCAAATTATCGGGGATGACCGGAACTGCAAAAACTGAAGAAGCCGAATTTGAACGCATCTATAAGCTGCAAGTTACTATTATTCCGACCAACCGGATTACCGGACGGGAAGATTTACCCGATGTGGTCTATAAAACCGAAGAAGGAAAATGGACTTCCATTGCTGAAGAATGTGCGGATTTACATAAAGAAGGCCGTCCGGTTTTAGTCGGAACAACGAGCGTAGAAAAATCAGAAATTCTCTCGAATTTATTACAACAACGCAAAATTCCCCATAATTTATTAAATGCTAAACCCGAAAACGTCGAACGGGAATCGGAAATTATTTCCCAAGCCGGACGCAAAGGGGCTGTGACTATTTCTACTAACATGGCCGGACGGGGAACGGATATTATTTTGGGGGGAAATGCGGAGTTTATGGGACGGCTCAAAATGCGCGAGTATTTGATGCCTAAACTTGTTAAACCCGATGATGAAAAGGAATTAGCGTTTGTCGGGGGAGCAGGGAGTCGTCGCCCCGCAGCCCAAGGATTTGATCAGAGTAAAAAACCTAAAACCTGGAAAGTAACTACTCAATTATTCCCAACGGAATTATCCAAACCCACTGAACAAAAACTGAAAGATGCGGTTGATTTTGCCGTGGGAGTTCATGGAGAACGCAATTTAGCAGAGTTACAAGCGGAGGATTTATTAGCCGTTGCTTCGGAAAAAGCTCCCACCAATGACCCGGTAATTCAAAAATTGCGAGAAGTCTATAACCTGATCGTTCATGAGTACGAAAACTTCACCAAACAGGAACATAATGAGGTGGTGGAATATGGTGGACTTCATGTAATTGGAACCGAACGCCATGAATCTCGCCGGATTGATAATCAATTGCGGGGACGGGCTGGACGCCAAGGTGATCCGGGTTCCACGCGGTTTTTCCTGAGTTTACAGGATAATTTATTACGGATTTTTGGGGGCGATCGAGTGGCCGGATTAATGGATGCTTTTAATGTGGATGAAGATATGCCCATTGAGTCTAAATTATTAACCCGATCGCTGGAAAATGCCCAACGAAAAGTTGAAACCTACTATTACGATATCCGTAAACAGGTATTTGAATATGATGAGGTTATGAACAACCAACGGCGGGCAATTTATGCCGAACGCCGACGGGTTTTAGAAGGGCAAGATTTGAAGGAACAAGTGATTAAATATGGGGAACAAACCATGGATGATATCGTGGAAGCCTATATCAATCCTGACTTACCTTCGGAAGAATGGGATTTAGAGAGTCTTGTTACTAAATCCAAGGAATTTGTCTATCTGTTAGCCGATTTAACCGCCGAACAATTAGTGGATTTATCGGTAGATGAAATTAAAACTTTCCTCCATGAACAGTTACGCAATGCTTATGATATGAAAGAAAACCAAGTTAATCAAATCCGACAGGGGTTAATGCGCGAAGCTGAACGCTTCTTCATCCTGCAACAAATTGATACCCTGTGGCGGGAGCATTTACAACAAATGGACGCGCTACGGGAGTCGGTCGGTTTACGGAGTTATGGACAAAAAGACCCCTTAATTGAATATAAGAGCGAGGGATATGAATTGTTCTTGGATATGATGACCGATATTCGCCGAAATGTGATTTATTCCATGTTCCAATTCCAGCCTCAACCGTCTGTTGTCTAAGGATTTGAAACGTTCTTGAGCCGGGCTGGAAATTTTATTTTTCAGTTTTTCCTTGACATCCCAAAATAATCGTGTATATTTGAGGAGTGTGAGGAGTGAAATTAATAAAGAAGAAGCACTTGGGGTCGAAACTCGGCCAGACTCCCAAGTGCTTTTTCCATTCAGAATTAAGTAAAAACCTGGTTTCTTCAAGAAAGCAGGTTTTTTGGGTATAAGATTGTTATCAGAAAAATGGGTTTAAAACCCCTAAGTTCTACCTAGGCTTTTTATTCAATTGTTCGGTAGTGGGACGGGTTTGGGTCTATCAATTAGTTACTTAATTGTTGTTGAACGTCATCAGGGTCAAATGAGTTGTATAGCAAGAGGCAATAGGGAATAGGCAATCTCGCTATAGGTAAATACTTACTGTGAGCAGCTTTTAGCTTTCAAGAATGTCCTAATAGATGCGGCAACTGCTATAATTCCAAACCCGGAGAAGGAGCAGAATTTACTATCCTAATTCCAATTAATTAAAATTTTGGGGACTGAACGCTTTAAACAACTATAGGAGGGAACACCGGAACAGCCCTACCAAACCCCCCGTGGGGGCTAGGGGGGGAGGGAACAGGGAAAAGTGATGAAAAATCCCCAGCTTTTGGTTGACTGGGGAAAGCGCGAATTGAGAACGTGCGATAGTTGTTACAATCTAACCCCACAGGATTTGTGGACACATCTACCTTTAGATAGATATAGCAACTGAGTCAATTATCTAGCCAATTGATCAGGATTTTTGTATCCCCCGTTGAAAATCTGCTGCTGTATCTTTGACCTTTCCAGCACCCTTAGCAGCCTGATTTTTAATATCCTTTGAGGTTTTTTCCGCCCCCTTCTGGACTTGATTTAGAGCTTGTTTGGTGTTACCTTCAGCCTTGTTAATATTTTGTTGGGTTCCTTCCTTCAAATCCCCGGCCATTTTACTGGCTGAGTCACTAACTTTTTCTGATACATCCTTGACCCGTTTCACGATATCTTGGTCACTGTTGTTATAGGCATACATCTCACCTGTTTGCTTAGATTTAACCGAGCTAGGAAGTTCACTGGTTAATCCTTTAGCTTGATTGGAACTGCCCTCTCCCGGTGACTGAGCCGTGGGAGGAGTATTACTACAGGCGGTACTGATAAACATTAATAATCCCGCAAAAAACACACCTAAAATATTTTTGAAGGATATAGACCGTAGAGCTTGAATTAATTTCCGCATTTTGATGATTCCTAAACTTTGATTAAATTAATTGAATTTGCTTTTATTACTCACTCAGCTTAAAGCAAATAAATTATTTTACCCTCTAGCTCAAGGAATATATTGGTTGATTTAATTAACTTGTTTTCTATTCATTTCGGTTAAAAAAAGTCGCAAATTGCTATAATTAACCATAACCCTTAGACCTTCGACCCAATCATCTGCTAAATTGAAAACATGACTAAAAACAGCGAAGGATATAAAATTGTTAGCGACAACCGCAAAGCCCGCTATCTTTACGAGATTTTAGAGACCTATCAAGCGGGCATCGCCCTTGAGGGAACGGAAGTCAAGTCAATTCGGGCGGGTAAAGTCAACCTGCAAGATGCCTATGCCTTAATTCGGGGGGGTGAAGCTTGGCTATTGAATGCCCATATCTCGCCCTTTGAAAAGGCCAGTGTTTATTTTAACCATGATCCTCGTCGCACCCGCAAATTATTGCTGCATAAAGAACAAATTAATAAACTATTGGGACAGGTCGAACAAAAGGGGTTAACATTAGTTCCCCTGAAAATGTACCTCAAGGAAGGCCGAGTTAAAGTTGATATTGCCGTTGGCCGAGGCAAAAAACTCCACGATAAACGGGATGATATTCGTCAAAAAGATGATAAAAGGGCGATGGAAAGGGCAATGAAACAGTATTAAATTATAACGATCTTTAATAGCATTAAATTCTTCCCCTGCCCTTTTAGATAAGGGGGCTGGGGGGTTAGGTCTTAGTTTATAATAAAGTAAAATAATTAATTGCCTAAAATTAGGAGAACTCTCAACATGACAACAGAACAACCGACCCGGAAAGAACGCGATAGTATGGGAGAAATTGAGGTTAAAAGCGATCGCTATTGGGGCGCTCAAACTCAACGTTCTATCTATTATTTTAATATAGGCAATGATTTAATGCCCAAGGAAGTGATTACCGCCTTTGGGATTCTGAAAAAAGCCGCGGCTATCACCAATGAAGAATTAGGAAAACTCCCCGCAGACAAAGCTCAATTAATCGTTCAAGCCGCCGATGAAGTGATTGATGGCAAACTCGATGATCACTTTCCTTTAAAGGTTTGGATGACCGGAAGTGGAACCCAATCTAATATGAATATTAATGAAGTTATTGCTAATCGAGGGATTGAAATTTCCGGCGGAATATTAGGCAGTAAAACCCCAATTCATCCCAATGATCATGTTAATATGTCCCAATCTTCTAATGATACCTTTCCTACCGCCATGCACATTGCGGCGGCGATCGCCGTGACCCAAAGGTTAATTCCCAGCGTCAAAAAAATGCGAGATGAGTTACAAAAAAAAGTCGATGAATTTGCCGATATTGTTAAAATTGGCAGAACCCATTTACAAGATGCTGTTCCCTTAACTTTAGGTCAAGAATTTTCCGGTTATGTTGCTCAACTCGATGCAGATTTAAAGCGTCTTGAACTTATTTTACCCGATTTATATGAATTAGCCATTGGTGGAACCGCCGTTGGAACGGGATTAAATACCCCGAAAGGATTTGCAGAAAAAGTCTCTAATCATATTAGTCAAATAACCGGATTACCCTTTATTTCTGCTCCGAATAAATTTGCAGCCATGGCCGCCCATGATGGTCTAGTTATGGCTAGTGGGGCATTAAAAACCCTAGCCTGTTCCTTGATGAAAATTGCCAACGATATTCGGTTTTTAGGCAGTGGCCCCCGTTGTGGTTTAGGGGAATTAATATTACCTGAAAATGAACCTGGTTCATCAATTATGCCGGGGAAAGTTAACCCAACCCAATGCGAAGCGATCACCATGGTAGCCGCCCAGGTAATGGGTTATGATACTGCTATTACTATTGCAGGTTCCCATGGGCATTTTGAGTTAAATGTGTTCAAACCGATGATCATTTTTAACTTCATTCAATCGGTGGCTATTTTATCCGATAGTTGTCATAATTTTACGGATTTCTTATTAGCTGGATTAAAAGTTAATCGAAATAAAATTAACAGCTATGTTGAACAATCTTTAATGTTAGTGACAGCTTTAGCTCCTAAAATTGGCTATGATCATGCTGCCCAAGTTGCCCATATTGCCCTGGAAAAAAATCTGACTTTAAAGGAAGTTTGTTTGGAATTAGGATATATTTCCAGTGAAGAATTTGACCAGATTGTCAATCCCTATAAAATGGCTTATCCTGATGTCTAAGTTGTGATTTTAACTGAAGTCGCAAATTCAGTCTAAAACCCTTGATTAAATCCCGAATTAGACCCCATGAATCTCCTTTAACAAAAGTTTTGCTCCTTGGGAAAAGCGGTTTAGGAGGGGTCTATAGTGCTGCGCATTAAAGTTAGGACACTTCTAAATCCTGAAACTCATTCCCTGTCCCCTGTTCCTCCCCCCCCTAGCCCCTCGTGCACGGGGGGCTAGGGGGGCTGTTCCGGTGTTCCCTGCTATAATCGGCGTGAGAGCTTTCTTAGGATATATTTCCAGTGAAGAATTTGACCAGATTGTCAATCCCTATAAAATGGCTTATCCTGATGTCTAAGTTGTGATTTTAGCTGAAGTTGCAAATTCAGTCTAAAACCCTTGATTAAATCCCGAATTAGACCCCCTGAATCTCCTTTAACAAAAGTTTTACTCCTTGGGAAAAGCGGTTTAGGAGGGGTCTATAGCGCTACGCATTAAAGTTAGGACACTTCTAAATCCTGAAACTCATTCACTGCTTACTGTTCCCTGTTGCCTGTTGCCTGTTCCCTAGTGCGTAGCGCTATAGGATGGGAGAACAAGTTAACTGTATCCTTTATAACAATTTATCCTGTCATCGGCGTGCGGGCTTTCTATTGATTGGTATTTAGGGAAATCTGTTGAATTTCAGGAATTAAGGATCTATACTAATTAAATTATATCTTTTGATACTTTAACTAGCATCCTTTTTTTTGAAACTTGATTTTATTTCCAGATTTAATCTCAACCCATGTAATAATTTATACTTTCCCCAAAAAAATGTTACCAAAAAACACATTAATATTTCCTGACCGTCCCCTCGCCTTAAATTCTCCTTTCTATATTCGTCGCTCTCCTAGTGAAGAATTGGCTTATACAGAACTCGAAAAATCTGGGAGCTTATTGCGAGTCACAGCGCCAAGAAAAATGGGAAAAAGTTCCTTAATGTTAAGGTTAATAGATTATGCAGAAACCTTGGGATACCGTACCGTTTTCATTAATTTTCTGCAAGTTGATCAAGAAATATTTGAAAATAGTGATAAATTTCTGCGGTGGCTGTGTATTAATGTAGCTCGACAATTAAAACTGGAACCCAAATTAGAAGACTATTGGGATGAAGATATGGGAAGTAAAGTGAGTTGTACACTCTATTTTGAACTTTATATTTTCCCACAAATTAATTGCCCATTATTCCTGGTTTTCAATGAGTTAAATATTGTATTTGAACATACAAATATTACTCAGAATTTTCTACCTTTAATTCGATTTTGGTATGAACAATCTCGACATAACCAGACCTGGAAAAATATACACTTATTTTTGGTTCAATCGACGGAATTTTATGTGTCTTTAAATATTAATCAATCTCCTTTTAATATTGGGTTGTCCATTGAATTGCCTCCGTTTACGGTTAATCAAGTTCAAAATCTGGCTGAACGTTATCACCTGAATTTTAGTGATCCTCAAATTCAAAAATTAACCCATTTAGTCGGAGGACATCCCTATTTATTGCATCTGGCTATTTATCATCTAGCCAATAATTTAATCAGCCTAGAAGACTTATTAAAAAAAGCTCCAACCCTAGAGGGAATTTACAAAGAACACTTACAATCTATTTGGCTGATTCTACATAAAAAACCCGAACTGGCGATCGCCATGCAACGGGTTGCTACCTCTAAAATAGATATACAACTAGAACCGATCATTGCCTATCAATTATATAGTTTAAACCTTGTTGATTTTAATGAAAACTACTGTACACCATCCTGTGAACTCTATCGTCTCTATTTTAGCACCCAAATTCTCAGTGAAAACCATAATACTCCCATTAATTTAAAACAGCTACAAGAAGAAAATAAACTGTTAAAATCCCTAGTTTATATTGACACATTGACCCAGGTTTTTAACCGCAGAGAATTTGATCGCTCCGTAGATATTGAATGGAAACGAATGATGCGGGAAATTGCCCCATTATCTTTAATTTTATGTGATATTGATCATTTTAAAATTTATAATGACACCTATGGTCATCAAGCCGGAGATCACTGCTTAAAGGCCGTAGCGCAGGCTATTCGTGATATGGTTCGACGTCCGGGGGATATGGTCGCCCGCTATGGGGGTGAAGAATTTGTGATTGTTCTCCCTCAAACCGATGCTAAAGGTGCAATGTACATTGCAGAATCTGTGCGCGAGAATATTAATGCCTTAGCTCTGCCTTTTAAAACTGATAAATTGCCAAACCGTCGGGTACCAATTATTACCATTAGTTTAGGAGTTGCCACTGCGATTCCCGGTGTAGATGCAATCAATATTGAAACCTTATTTTCAGCAACTGATCAAGCTCTATATAAAGCGAAAAGAAATGGTAGAGATCAAGTTAAATTGAGTTCATTTCTCCGATTTCAATATTAATTTAATCTATAGTGCTACGCGCAAGGGAACAGGGAACAGTAAGAAGTGAAAGGGTTTCAGGATTTAGAAATGTTCTAACTGTAATGCGTAGCGCTATAAAATTCATGAAAATAATTAACTTTTGTCAACCTGCTATTTTTCTCATTAATAAACTTTGTCCTAATCCTAACTCCCTTGACTACTGCTATAACGGATAATTCCGTTCTAAAAAGGCTTCAGCAGCAGCGCGATCGCCTATTTCTCCATCTAATGTAAGCGTTAACAAATCATCCAAAATTTGCTTAAATTGATGACTGGGTTTATATCCCATCGCCTTTAAATCATTACCATTTAAGGGGGGTTGAATGTCTCGCCATTGGGTTAAATATTGCCAAATTCGCTTTCTGACTTGTCGAGGAGATTGCACCGCCATTAAAATTAACATTGATAAATTATAGGGTTTAAATAACCAGAAAAACTGACTATTTTTTTCCAATTTATATATATTTTCAAGCATCTGATTTTTAGCTAATTCTAAACTTTTTAACCGTTCAATAGTTCCCGCCTGTAGCTGAAGATTCTGTGCCACTTTTTCCCGATATTCTGGGGATAAATAAGCTACTAATACCTCCAAACGAACCTCCCAATGGTTTAAATTGTTTTCGGGATCAAAGCGTTGTAAACAGCGATCAACAGACCGTACTTGTCGCCATAACTGCGGACTTAATTCTAAGCTGGGATGAATACACCGTAACGCTTTTAACTCCCCTAAAAGTTTTAACGAACGTTTCCAATCGGGAGATTGAAAAATATATCTTAACTCACTTTTTAAACGGGTTTCTAAAGCCGGAATTCGACGATTTTGATCAAAGGATTTATTACTTTCTTCCCGTTGTTTTTGATAAATTCCACTACTAATCGCATAACTAATATATTCTTGAGTTTGAGCTTCAATTTCAAATCCCAACCGCACTGTAAACCGCACCGCTCGATAAATTCGAGTCGGATCTTCAATAAAACTATTCGCGTGTAAAACCCGAATTTTTCCAGATTCTAAATCCGCTAATCCCCCAAAAAAGTCTAATAATTCGCCAACTTGAGGAGAAGTTAACCGCAATGCTAAGGCATTAATTGTAAAATCTCTCCTGTATAAATCCTGACGAATGGAACTCGCTTCGACTTGAGGATTAGCCGCCGGATAGGGATAAAATTCCGTTCTTGCGGTGGCAATATCAATCCAAAGGGAATCTAAAATTGGGTCATTATGCCATAATAAAGCCGCGGTTTGAAATTGTCCATGAACATCTAATCTTGCTGCGGGATAATGTTTTTGTAAATCCTGGGCTAATTCCACCGCCGGAGAAACAGATGATGAAATATCCGGGCTGAAATTAGCATTTTTATAACAGCCATCCACGACAATATCAATATCATTTAGTAATACCGTTGTTTCCGATTTTGCTAATAATAAATCTCGTACCGCACCCCCAACTAAATAAACCTGCCATCCGCGTTTTTCTGCTAAAAATGATAGGCGATTTAGTAAAGTTAATAAAGGTGTGGCTAATTTTTCTTCTAATAATTCTTCCACACTGGTACAGGTCAACCCCGGAATACAGCCTTTAAAAATTGATTTCTGCGGCCGTTGTTGTTGATGAAGTAACCTTAAAACATCGGTTCGAGTAACAATTCCCACTAAATTTTGATCTTGTAAAACTGGTAATCTACCAATATCATAAGTCACCATTAAGGCTTCAATTTCGGGTAGGGTTGTTTCTGGAGTAATGGTTTTTAATTGTGGTGTCATATAGCCCTTAACCGGGGCGTGACTAAAGCCATGATGCAGGGCAATATCTAAGTCTCGACGGGAAATAATTCCTACTAATTGATCCTGTTCATCCACCACGGAAAGACCGGAATGATCATAACGTAATAAAATCCGATGGGCTTCTTCTACGGAGGTATTGGGGCGAATGGTTCTCACCGGAGAGGACATCAATTCCTGCGCCGTTGGCGGGTGGGGAATTTGTGCTTTTAATTGTTCAACTAATTGCTCTAAAATCTCTGAAAAATTGCCTTCTTTTAACGCGACTGAAGCCGCCCGGGTATGACCACCACCGCCATAAGGTTTAAACAATTCATTCAAGTTTGTTTTTTCAATTCGAGAGCGTCCAATAATACTTAATCGATCTCCTTCTCCCCGACCATATTGATTAGCTAATAGTAAGGCATCACTTTCGGTTAAATCAATTAATTCTGATGCCAAAGTTGATAATCCTGGCACATATTCATCAGTTTTAAATAATATCCAAGCGACGGTATAACCTCTAATTGTTGATTTTTGTAATTGTTCTAAGGCTAGACTTAATAACTCTTGTAATTTCTGGGGTAAACCGGGTTCTACATATTCAGCAATCACGGGTAAATTAGCGCCTTGCTCCATTAACCAAGCTAATGCTATGGCATCTCTAGCGGTGGAATGGGGAAAGGTTAAGGAACCCGTATCTAAATGGATTCCTAACGCCATTACCGTCGCTTCTGCGGTGGTTAAAAGTGGTTTTTGGGGTTGATTTCTTAACATTTCCACAATTAAGGTTGTCGTCGCCCCAACGGATTCAATATAGGTTTCTGTGGCGGGAATATCGGATATTGTATCGGGATGATGATCGTATATTCTAATGGCGGATAAATTGGCTAACTTAAACCATTCGGCACTTTTTCCTAAGCGATCGCAACTTTGGGTATCAACAACACTAATCGAATGAATTTTATTTGGATTCACAGAGCGCTGTTCAATTAAAGCAAATTCATCTCGATATAAGGCTAAAAAATCCCTCACCGCCGGATGACTTCCCCCCGCTAATACAATTCGACTTCCGGGGTAAATTCGAGTTAATCCCACCGCTGCACCGAGGGCATCAAAATCAACGGTTTTATGACATAAAATTAGGTGCATAAAGTTAATAATAATTAAGTTAGATCTTTGATTAATTTTACCATAAAAAATCCATCCATATTCTGTCTGTGGGGCCAAATTTTAATCCAGCCTTCCGGTTCGGTAGTTAAACAAAAACTTTCCGGGGGAGTTTGAATTTTCCAGTTAGAATGTTGACTTAAAAAGTTTTGAATTATGGTTTCATTTTCTTGAGGATGGAGAGTACAGGTTGCATAGACTAAACAGCCACCTGGGTTGACCCAATTTTGAGTTGTTTCTAATAGTTCTAACTGCAATTGAGACAGGTCTTGGATATTTTTAAGATCATGTTTCCATCGTCCATCCGCCCGTCGATGTAAGGTTCCTAAACCGGAACAGGGAGCATCTAATAATAGCCGATCAGCTATCTCGAAACACCCATCTAATTTCCTAGCATCGCCTGCTTTGATTTGAATGGAATTAAGTTTTAATCGAGTTAAATTTTGCTTGATTTTTTTCAGTCTGGATTTAATAGAATCAAAGCCTAAAACTTGACCTTGATCTTGAATTAATTCAGCAATATGGGTGGTTTTTCCACCCGGGGCGGCACAGGCGTCAATAATAGTTTCTCCGGGTTGGGGATCTAATAAATAGCTAACCCATTGGGCGCTACCATCTTGAATTGACCACCAACCTTGATTATAACCGGGTAAATCTTTAATTGATCCGATACTACCAGTTAATCTTAATCCTAGGGGTAAACCGGAAATTCTATTAACAGAAATTCCCCTAGATTGAAATTCTGATTCTACGGTTTCTAAAGTGGTTTGTAGGGGATTAATTCTTAAATCAATAGTGGGAGATTGATTAAACCAATTACAAAGCTGTTCGGTTTCTGCTAATCCTAAAGTATCTAACCAAAATTGAATTAGCCAGTCGGGAAAACTATAGATAATTCCTAATTTTTCTATGGGATTTTGGGGTAATTTAAAGGGGGTAAAAACAGAGTTAAAAGAATCAGAAGTTTCTACAGGACATTTTTCAGATTCTCTAATATAATGTCTCAATATCCCATTGACAAAACCACTAAAATGGGTTAGTCCATTCTGTTTAACTAATTCAACACTGGTATCGACCGCCGCCGAATTAGGAACTTGATTCAGATAGCAAATTTGATAAAAACCGAGATGTAGTATAGTACGAATATCCGGGTGCTGTTGATGGGATTTTTTTGGGGCTAAGTAATCAATTAAACTATCAAGCGATCGCCGTCTACGCACACAACCATATACTAATTCCGTGGTTAAGCGTCGGTTAATATCTGATAGATCGGATTCACGAAGCCATTGATCTAAAACCACATCTGCGAGCCCCCCTCGTCGGTTAATGTCTCGGAGTGCTAAAAATGCAACTTGGCGTGGATTATTATTCACAGTTATTATAAAATTCAATTCCAGGTAATTGTAAAATAATTGCTCCTCGTAAGATTGTATGAATCTCCTTCAGGAAACCCAAGTAACCCATGACTACAACTGAATCAAGACTATCAGAATTTGGTGAATTTATTCAAACAAAATTCAAGATATTTTCTTCGGGTTTTGTTTTATCTCAGGCTCCTACTTATGACACTTGGCGAAAGCATTTAATTCAAAAACGCCTAAATTTAGGTTTTAGCCTAGCTCTACTTTCCTATTTTACCAGACAGTGAAGTATTTTCCCCCCTGTTCCCCGGGGGCTGTTCTATATTAAAAAAATTTGTTGTTGCTGCTAAAGCTCTGAATAAGAGCGCTCAACCGCAACAACTACTAAGAGCGATCAAGCGCAACAACGGGTTTTTCAAAGATTTTCACTAAGAAATAGGAGATAATAATTCAACGGCATCCCGCCCATCCAGATCTTCTAAATAGACCTTCACCTGTTCTTCCTTGGCGGTGGGGAGCTTTTTACCTGTAAAATCAGGATGAATCGGAAGTTGGCGATGACCCCTATCCACCAGAACCGCTAACCCAATGGTTTCAGGACGTCCATAATCAATTACAGCGTTGAGAGCCGCCCTAATTGTTCTGCCTTTATAAATCACATCATCCACTAAAACCACGGTTTTTCCTGTCAAGTCAAAGGGAATCTTAGTTTTTTCTGGAGTTCGCATTCCCACTTGGTCTAAATCATCTCGATAAAACGTAATATCTAATGCCCCCACCGGAACCCGCAACTGTTCCAAGACTTCAATTTGATTAGCCAAAAGTTCCGCTAATAGAACCCCACGGGTATAGATTCCGAGTAAAACTATATTGTCTAAATTCCCATATTTTTCAACAATTTGTGAAGCCATCCGGGTGACGGTTCGTCGGATTTCAGCCGCAGACAGAATTTCAACAATTTTTGTCATTTTAGATTAAAAATTAACAATCTTGATTTTTTTTTAAGCACTTAGGGATTAATTTCCCATGTTGAAAAGGATAAATCCCCCTGTAAATAATCCTAACGTGATTAAAAAACTATATCGAGTCAGTTGTAATGCTTGTTTAATGGTAGTTGATGTAATCGGTTGTTGAGGATCTCCCAAGAAAGGTTTCTGTTTAATCACCCCCCGATAGGAATTTTCCCCCCCTACTTGTACCCCCAGGGCGGCGGCATAAGCGCATTCACTCCATCCCGCATTGGGACTCGGATCAAAAACAGCATCCCGTTGACAAATGCTGAAAACATAACCAGGTTTTCCTGATAATATAGCGATCATGATCACCGTTAATCGACAGGGAAGCCAAGTTAAAACATCCTCTAATTTGGCACTAAACCATCCTATATCCCCATAGGGTGCTTCTCGATAACCGACCATAGAATCGAGGGTACTAGCGGCTTTGTAGGCAAAAGTAAGAGGGACACTACCGACCCCAGGTAATACCGCACCAATTAAGGCATAAAATAAAGGAGCCATGACGCCATCGGTGGCATTTTCTGTCACGGTTTCTAAAACCGCTCTAAGGATTTCTGATTCCGATAGGGTTTCGGTATCTCGACCTACATAACGACTTAATCGTTGACGAGCCGTAACTAAATCTCCTTGATCAATCCAATATAAAACATCCTCGGCGGAATCCCTTAAACTCCGACCCGCAAAACAACTGGCCAGGAGAATACTTTCTACCGCAATGGTCAAAATTTCAGGCCCCGAAAATTTGACAACTAGCACCCGTACCCCCTCTCTAATTAACGCCACTGTCAAAGCACTCCCCAATACCACAATTAGGGTCAGAAATACCCCCGCCACCCGCAGAATTCTCGGTTGATCAAAGTATTTAAAGAAAATTTGAGTATAGTAAGTAATTATCCACCCCATCACCTGCACTGGATGTAACCAATTTTTGGGATCTCCAATCAGATAATCACCCACAGCAGCAATCAATATAATGATTAGGGAATTAAAATCCGTCATGGACAATTGATAAATAGAAAAGGACAATCAATCTGGAACTCAACTTCTGGGGTGCAAAATTCCCTAAACCACAAAACTTGTTTCTTCCCCCTGGGCGGCTTGCCAACTGCGAGCATCATAATAGAGATCTTCGAGGGAAATCCCATAGAGTGCCTCTTTCAGCTTTTGGTGTAACCGATTCCATAGGGTAAAAGTTACCCAGTCTTCTGCTTGTTCAATATCCGCTTGATGGCGGGGTAAAGGTTCAATAGTTTCTCCCACTGCTTCTAATATTTGTCCTAGGGAGATTTGGGCTGGAGATTTTGCCAATTGATAGCCTCCTTGAGCACCTCGAACTGATTCAACTAACCCCGATCGTCGCATCTCGATCAGGAGTTTTTCCAGATAGGGTGCAGGAATATTTTGACGTCGTGCGATCGCATTCACAGAAGTCGGCTCCATCCCCCGTTGTAAGGATAGATCAAGCAAGGCTTTAACGCTATAGTGTCCCCGTGTCGTTAACTTCATTCTGGGTAATAAAATAGATAACTTGGCAATGGAGTTTTAAAGGCTAAAGATGGTCTTGAGGTGATTCTACCAATTTGAGCATACCTAAACGAAATTCACCACAACTCTAACCGATCGTGCAGCAAGATCCGCCTCAAGAGTTTAGTCTGGAGTTGATAACTTCTCATCAGTCTGAACAGGAAATTTTGGGATTTAAAGGGGAGTTTGAGTTGATGCTATAGGGATTAATGCTATTCCCGAAAAGCTGATAGCTGAACCCGATCCTGAGTTGTTGGATGTCCCACCCTTCCACTCAACTCCTTGACCCTAATTAGATCCAATAAAAAATTTTTAAAATAGGTGAATAATTTCCTTAATTAGTGTAATATAGTTTCTCAAGCAAGGATCTAGCTAAAAAATCTGGGTGATCTATCACCCACCCACGATAAAAGTCAAGACCTTTTGTAAAACATTTACAGGCACAGTTAATGGTTAAAAAGAAAAGTTCTGATCCTCAACCTCAGCCTCTAACTGGGGAAGCTTTACTCGATAAAGTCAAAGGACTTGAACATCTGAGCAAAGAAGAAAAAGCTAGAGAATGTGGTTACTACACCCTGACTAAGAATAATGTTGAGCGTGTCAACATGATGAAATTCCTCAATGCTTTAATTGATGCTGAGGGAATTGAGTTAGATGGCAAACAACAAGGAAACGGCCGGGGTGGACGCTCTGCTAGTTATAGAATTAGTGTGCAATCAAATGGAAACTTGTTGATTGGTGCAGCCTATACAAAACAAATGGATTTAACGGCTGGCGATGAGTTTGAAATTTCTCTCGGACGTAAGCATATTCACCTCAAACAAGTTGAAGCTGGAGACGACGAAGAATAATCCCAGGGATATTGTTTTTAATAAGTCCTGAGACTAAATTTGAACGTACACACTTTAGACTGGCAATGGCTCTTTTTAAGTCCCTGCCAGCTATTGTTATATTAAAATAACCACAAAGGTACTAAGACACAAAGAAAGATGATCAAGGGGACTATGACGGATCTAATGGCATACTCTACAATTGGATGGGAATACTAGAAGTTTTTCTATGGCTTATTGTTTAAATCCCGAATGTGCTAAACTCTATAATTCTGATCAGAGTCAATTTTGTTTAACCTGTGGGAATCAACTACGGTTAAAAGATCGATATCAAGCTATTGATATCATTGGACAAGGGGGATTTGGGAAAACATTTTTAGCCGTTGATGACGATAAACCTTCTAAGCCGCGCTGTGTCATTAAACAATTTTTTCCCCAATCTCAAGATGCTGATACTTGGCAAAAAGCATCGGAATTATTTGCACAGGAAGCAATTAGGTTAGATGAATTAGGTAAGCACTCTCATATTCCTGAGCTTTTAGCTTATATTACGATCTTGGGTCATTTATGGGATAGAAACAGGAGAAGAAATTTGTACCTTAACCGGACATACAGGTATTGTTTATTCCATTGCCATTAGTCCCGATAATCAAACAATAGTTAGCGGGAGTCAAGACGGAACAATTAAAATATGGCGTCCGTTGTTGCGATGCGACGCATCTTAAAGAGGCGTGAACGCCTCACTACTAGGGCGCTTACCTCTACTTGGTAAGTTTCAATCGTACTTAAAATTAACTCGATGCACTGGTATAAAATTTTAAGGCAAATTGCCAAAATCTAGCCGAAATAAATAATAATCCCAGGGCTAAAAATCCCGAACCTACCACCCAGGATATATTATTTCTTCCTAGGATTGATTCTGCTGGAATTGTTGTTAAAAAAGCGACAGGAATAATAAAGGTAAAAAAGAAACGATAAGCCATAGGATAAGCCACCATTGGATATCTTCCGGCTTCTAATAATCCCTGTAATACTTCCGTCACATTATAAATTTTCACAAACCAAATACTGGTCGCGCCTAAGATAAACCATAAACTATATAAACTCATCATTCCAAAAGATAAAGGTAATAAACTTGCTAAATAATCTTTCCAGGTTAAGCCTAGTTTACTCCCTTGATAAGCAACCATTGAACACCCAAAAATTAGGTCAGGTGTTCCCCAAGGCGACACCATACGAGTCGATAGCCAAAATTGACTACTCAGGGGTTTAAGTAATACAAAATCTAAGGTTCCATCTTGAACATGAGTCACAATTCTGTTTAAATTGGGAACTAATATTGTGGTTGAAAATCCTTGTAATATTGTAAATATTCCCAAAACAACTAAGGCTTCTTCCCAACTCCATCCTTCAAAACTGTAACCCGTTCTATAAAATAAAAATAGGCTAAAAATACTGCCAATTAAACTTCCTAAACTTGTGATAGCAGAAATCAGAAAGTTAATCCGATATTCTAGTTCTGCTGCGATCGCAGTTTCCCAAAATAACATTAAAATCTTAAAATAGCGTTGCATAATTAATACAAAATCAACAATAAATCCATTGCAGGGGCGGGTTCACCCAAATCTTAAAATAATCATCGTAATTTGGATAAACCCGCCCAAACCTTTTTTTTACTTAACTATAGAATAGAAAATAATCGTTCAATTGTGCGTTGATTTTCTTCGGGACGACCAACGGTAATTCTTAGTCCTCCTCCGGTGTGACGAACTAATGTTCCTTTGGTTTTTAATTGCTGCATAATCTGGTTTAAGGCTTGATCAGAATTTTGTTCATCAGTGAGTCTAATATAAATAAAATTAGCATCACTTCGCCAAATTTTTAATTGTTTATTTTCAGTTAAAGCATTAATTAAATTAGTCCTTTCTGCTAAAATTTCAGGGATAACTTTCAGCAAATCTTGACAATTATTTAATGCTAATAATGCAGCCGTTTGTGTGAAACTAGGAAGGTTATAGGGAAGCCGAACTTTTTCCAAAGCGGTAATTAATTCAGGATGGGCGATCGCATATCCAACCCGCAAGGAAGCTAAACGAAATGCTTTAGAAAATGTGCGTAAAATCACCCAATTGGGATGGTGTTTTAACTCCTCTATAACGCTGGTTTGACTAAACTCAAAATAGGCTTCATCAATTACCACTAAAATCTGTTCTGGTAACTGACGCAACCAGTCTAATTCATTATCCGTTAAAGCATTCGCTGTAGGAGAATTAGGATGAACTACAAATACAACTCGAATCGGAGGATTTTGTGTTGTTTCAATCGCAGTTTTAGCCGCGTTTAAATCCATCTCAAAGGTATCTTTATCCCGTCCTATACCAACAACCGAAATCCCTAACGTTTGGGCAATAATTCCATACATGGAAAAGGTAGGATTAGCCACTAAAATTGAGCCTTCTCCCCCCAAACAAGTGGCAATTAAGATGGATCGAATTAATTCATCTGACCCATTGCCAACGGAAATCTGCTCAGGATTGACAAAAGCCTCAGAATTAGAAATAATCTCGTTAATATAATTAGCGATAGCTATTTTTAACGGAAAATGACTACCATCAGGATAACGATTAGTTTCAATTTCATGTTGATATGTCCAAGCCAGCTTTTGTTTTAATTCTTCAGGTAAATCATAGGGACATTCATTAGTATCTAAACGGTCTAATATTTGAGTCTCGATCGGACTGCCAGAATTGCCTCCTGGGTGGGGAGCATAGGCCTGAAGTTGGTTGAGGTCGTTACGAAGAAAAGACAGCATGGTGTTGAGGTAATCGTAATTTTTTCTGAAGTTTAGACAAAATCTATTATCCCTTAATTTAGACTAAAATAACATCCAAAAAACAATATTTTTAGATGTCATTTTAGCTGAACTATTCGTTATCCTGATTCAAGAAAATAAATTTGCATTTTGTTCACCTCCATTAATCAATCATTAATGCTGTCAAAGCTAATTTACAAAGATTGAATCTTTTCAAGACTTAATCCCGTTGCTTGAACAACTTGCTCTAAACTAAAACCCATTCGTAATAAATTTAAAGCAACTTCTTCTTTCCCTTCCAATTTGCCTTCCAATTTCCCTTCCAATTTCCCTTCCAATTTGCCTTCCAATTTGCCTTCCAATTTCCCTTCCTGTAGAATTTCTTGATAAATGACTGAATTTCTCATAAGATCACTCCTTAAAAGTCTTTTCACTGTATCTTTATTTAAAACTAAACCCGCCAAAATTGCCGAGGCCGCAACAAGATTGCTTTGAACTTGTTGATCGGTAATTCCCTCAATTACTTCAGCAACTTGACTTAATATCATGGTCGGATCATCGGTCTGACTAAGTACAGCAAAAGGTAACAATCCTGTTACATTTAAAAACTGTTCCGGCGGTTGTTCCCAAAGACGAATCACCTCAAACTGATGAAACGTATTCTCCAGACGAAAACTATTTTCTTGAACTAAAAGAGAATTAGTTTGACCCAGATAAATCACCACCTGACGCATGACTTTGTTGGGAAAACGACGATAGACCCTTACTCGATAATCTAACATCCTAAAGGGGATTTTAGCATCGGGTTCGGTTTGAAATTCTGTGTGCAAAACCAGATCATCTGATTGCAGTAAGATTAAAGAATCAGCCCGAATTGGTTCTAATGATAACTCTTGGGGACTCAACTCAGTTAATGCAACGGGAGAACCCAACAACCAACTCGCCAAATCTTCAGAAAAATTTTCTGCCAGAAACTTGCAAATACTGTCAAACACCCCGGATTATTCCTCCCCAATCATCTGACCTATTCATTTTACAATGATCAATCTATCATATAAGCTGAAATTGTAGAAGTTAAACTGTAGACTATTCAGAAATCGGGTTTATTCAAGAAACCCAATTTATCAAGTCATTAGTTTTTTATTTCCCCTTGTAATAGCCAAAAACCAGTAAAAGTCATCCCCGAATCATCCGGTTGAACTAATAGAAAATGTAATCCTTTTGCTAACTGTTTTCTGACTTCAAAGGTTTTAGCAGAATCCATAACTTCCGCATCTTCAAAGGTTGCCATCACCCAACGATCAACTAAACCTGATTCTAAGATCAATCCATTAGGAGAACCTGCAATATAATTGAAAGCAAAGGGTCGAATTTCCTCTAACCATCTGGCTAATTGCATTGATTTTTTACCACCATTAATAATAATCCCAGGAATCGCTACTACCGATGCTAAACCTATATTTATGGGTAAAAAATTATCCTGAATTTGTACAATAGGAATCGGACGGTCGGCAAAAAATTCTTGTAAATTTCCGGCAGAAATACTTGCAAATTTCCAACTATCACCCCATAATTTATCGGGTAATGGTAAAGGTGGCATTTGTTCTAATTTCACAGGATTATAGGGTTCTGCTGTATAATATTCTGACTGAGAATATTGTGTTGAACGTTCAGTTAACCATTGTTTTAATGTCTTGGTATTTCGATAGGGTTCCACTACAATTCCTAATCCTTTGCCAGCCGTTTCTAATAAACTTAAAGACTGGGGACGAAACACTTGGATTTTATCAGGTTTTTGAGTAACAATTACTTGTTGCAATTGTTCTATTAACCAAGTTGAATTTGCTTGCGACTGAGGACACATCGCTATGAACTCAACCTGGCGAGTTTCGTCACAGACTAACAACTCCCAAAGAGGTTGTCCGCTTGCATCCTTGAGGGGACGACGATAAAAATCAGCTTGCCAAATTACCATAGACACAAAAAATCCTAATATTCTGGTTGAAAACTATTCTATATTTTCAATTCTAAGGTTAAGATTGATCAAATGAGGATTAACAGATGTCAGATTCCATCACTAAAGTTGTGGGTATCGGATTTCGGGTTATAATTCTAGCTCCTACCTACTATCTCCTAATTATAGGGGGATGATGTTAATTAATTTGGTTATAAAACTATGAATCCTGCTTTGACACAATTTGGCGAACGGATGTCTCATTTAACGGGAGTTCGTGCGATTATGAAAGATATTATTGAAACTTTAAGATTAGGAAAAGGCAAAGATTTTATTAATTTAAGTGCAGGAAATCCGGTAATTTTGCCCGAAGTTGAACAATTGTGGCGAGATTGTACCGCAGAATTACTATCAAGTCCTGAATATGGGGAAGTCGTTTGTCGATATGGTTCTAGTCAGGGATATCAACCATTTATTGATGTCATTGTTGAGGATTTTAATTCTCGTTACGGGTTAAATTTAACCGACCGCAATGTATTAATTACACCTGGTAGTCAATCAATTTATTTCTATGCTACCAATGCTTTTGGCGGATATACCACCGATGGTAAATTGAAAAAAATTGTTCTTCCTTTGAGTCCTGATTATACCGGATATGGGGGTGTGAGTTTAATTCCTGAAGCGGTTTTTTCCTATCAACCAAAGTTAGATATTGATGAAGTCAATCATCATTTTAAATATCGTCCTGATTTTAGTCAATTAATTATTGATGAAACCACAGGATGTGTTATATTTTCCCGTCCTTGTAACCCCAGTGGAAACGTTTTAACCGAAGAAGAAGTTAAAAAAATTGCCAATTTAGCTGCTAATTTTAACGTTCCAGTATTTATTGATTCTGCTTATGCTCCCCCATTTCCTGCCCTAAATTTCACCGAAATGAAACCAGTTTTTGGCGATAATATTATTCACTGTATTAGTTTATCAAAAGCAGGATTACCAGGGGAACGATTAGGGATTGCTATTGGCAATGAAAGCACAATTCAAGTATTAGAAGCATTTCAAACCAATATGTGTATTCATTCCCCCCGTTATGGACAAGCTATTGCCGCCCGTGCTATTGGTTCTGGAGCATTATCAGAAATTGCCGCGGAGGTAATTCGTCCCTATTATCAACAGAAATTCACCGTTGTGGAAACAGCATTAAATCAAGCTATGCCTAAAAATTTACCCTGGTTTTTACATCGGGGAGAAGGGGCAATTTTTGCCTGGATGTGGTTTAAAGATTTACCGATAACTGACTGGGAACTGTATCAACAGTTAAAAGAAGTGGGGGTAATTGTAGTTCCGGGTAGTTCATTTTTCCCGGGTTTACAAGGAGAGTGGAGTCATAAAAACCAATGTATTCGGATTAGTTTAACTGCTACAAATGAGGAAATTACAGAAGGGATGAAACGGTTAGCAACTGTTATTGAACAGGTTTATAATCATTCTATTGTGGGTGTTTAAATTCTCCAATCCCTCTTGCTACTCAGGGGGGATTATCTATATCAATCTCAGTTAATTAATTTCTATAATCTAAGGGATAATAACAGGTTAATGGCTATAAACCTCAAATTAATACTATTTTAAAAGAATGGTTTGGGGATTGGTATCAAGAGGAACAATTTATTATTCAGCTTGATATAGGTGATTCTACATTACCTGTAGAATTTAGTGTAGAAGATAACTTTTATCAAATTGCTGTAGAAACGTTTGGTATGGAACCAAAAACCGTTAGAATATTAGAGGACATGAGTGATTTATGAAGATAAAGAAAAAGAAGATATAGCTCGTTTTTATATGCCGGAAATCTTTCGAGAAGGCTTAGGTTTTTCCGGCAAAGGAGCGCGTCCCCGTGTGTTAGCATTAAAGAGAAAAGTATTAGGACGAGGTATTATCTAAAGCTGGATAATTTCAACGCTAATTCACATAATTTTTTGTTAATTTCTATCCTACAAACCGATAAACAAAATTAAACGTTGCCCAACTATTAATATCCAGGGCTAAATCATCGGTGATAATTCCCATTTTTTCTAAGGTTGGTTGACTACCTCTATTCAAATCTTGTAAAATTGCATCCACAATATTCAAAGGATTAGAAACTCGATTAAATTTTAACATACCTTCATTTTTATTAATATTTCTATCTGAAATTTCTAATGTTTCTAAGAAGGGATTATGACTTAAAATAACGTGGGTTTCTACTAATCTGGTTGACCCTTTGACCATTTCTCCGATCATTTCTGTGGAAGAATTTCCACTATAAATATTAGTGGTCGGTAAACTCAAGGATTTGCCGGGTGTAATTTGTTGTTGTTGAGGGTCAAAACCTGAATTAAAAATATAAGTTTCTCCTTCACTATTCAGAGAAAATACTAGGAAATAAACCGGAAATTCTCCTTGATTTTGGAGTTGATATTGTAAACGACTTCCTAGAGTTACTCTGACAATACCAATATTTTCGGAAGCGGTAATCTTATGTTGATTTAAACTAGAATGAGAATTAATATTATTAGCATTTTCTCGATTGATAGTATTAAAAAATCCTGTGGTTTTTCGTTTAATTAAAACTTGAGATTGGGGGGATAATAAATTTAAAGACGCTTTTACTTTTAAATGGGAGGAACGTTCATTTTCTGTTAATCTTAATAACTTAATTGCTAACCGGGTTTTTAGTTGGGGAATTAACCGATGTATCGCAACTTTTACCGCTTCTCCTCCTTCGCCAACGGTATCGGGAAGTAAGACTAAACCCTTAGAAAATAACCCATATCTGCCCTGAAATAAAGGGGATAAGGGTGGGTTCAAAGTTTGGGCAATAGTGGTATCAGTAACGCGACTCAGGACATAATCCGCAGGTTGATCACCTGCTACAATTGCCATCCGAGGAGAATCGGAAAAGGTGCTGGTTGCATCAACTCGTTCAATTCGAGATAATTTCGGATCTAAGGCAATTTTTAAATCAATTTTTCGAGGTAAAATTCTAATTGATTCTTGCACTTTTTGTCCGATTTCTAATCCTAAAAATGACGTTGAATTATTATTTTTTATTTGCGCTTTGGCATTTAATCCAGTGCGAGAACGCAATTGTAAATAGATAGGATTTTCTAAAGAATTTGACTCTGATATAATCGTTAATACACTATTTAAACTATAGGAATCTAACACAAAAGCTGGCAGACCAGTTAATAAAATTTTGGCTGTTTTGCCATTATCTTCAACTCCGGTAATTACACCATCAACCGGAGGAGAATTAATCCATAAATTCCCTAAAGAAAATTCTGATTCAGTTTTAGAATTAGACCCCGTTAATGTGCGGCGCAGTTGGGGTTGTTGAGATGATCCCACAATTTGTTCAAATTCTCCCGCAACCCGACGGATTTGATCTGATAAATTCCGGGGTGAACTTGCCCCCCAGAGGGTTTGGGTTAAGATATAAGTGAATAATCCTGCATTAAAGCCATCCCATCGAGCTTCTGTGGCGATTTGGGATGGTTTAGATGCGGATAAAACTATCCCTGGTAAACCTGGTTTTCTTTGTTCTAATTCTTGACGAGAAATGCCTAAACTAGATAATAGTTGATTTTGTAAATCTAATTCTGCTGGATTAATTTCAACGGTGGTTGGACTGGGAATAGCGCGAATTTTTAGAGTCCCTTGTTGATGATATCCTGGATAAATAAAGCTTGTATCTAAAATAGTAATTATGTTAGAAGTTTTTAGCGATCGCAATAATAACCACAAGGTATCTTCTAAAATATCATTAACAGTTTCCGTTTCTGATAAAGCAATATCAACAGGAAGATAAGAATGCTGAATTTGAGATTGATTATCAACCGAATTATCACGGGGAATACAACTACCATAACCACTAAAATGAAACAGCACTAAATCCCCGGTTTTAGCCTGTTCAATTAAATGGAAAATAAATGCCGATTCAATTTGATTTCTAGTAGCTGCTTCATTTGTTAACGTGACAATATCATCGGGTTGAAAACCGAATTTATAAATTAACAAATTCCGTTGTAATTCCACATCCGTTAAACAGCCTTGCAACGGTTCTTGAATGCGATTTGCAGTTGGATATTGATTAATTCCAACTAATAGGGCTAACTTCCGTCGGGCTGGCTGTGAAGCGGCTTGATCAGAACAATAATACAGTCTTTGATTAATCCCCAGTGCCGCCAGGAGTAAGCCAGTCCGTTGTAAAAATTCCCGTCGTTTTAGTCCCATTACCAAAAATCAGTTATCAGTAATCAGTAATCAGTTATCAGTGTTTAGAATTGCCACGGCGCCTCTGGAACCGTTATAGCAGGGAACAGGGAAGCCGGATCTGGGGGGAAAATACTTCACCGTCTGGGTTCTAAGATCCGTCTGGTGTCCTAACTGCCTTGGCGGTTGCTATATCAGTTATTAGGTAATAATTTAAAAACAGCTAATTAACTATTAACTATAATATCAACTATTACACTGATAACTGATAACTAATAACTGACTACTGATTATTTGTTTTCATTGCTTTAATTAATTCATTAGCAACTTCGGGGCGGGAAAATTCCGGGGGTGGAAGTTCTCCCCGACGGAGCAATTCTCGTACCTTAGTTCCCGATAAATGAACTCGCTGTTCCGGTGAACTGGGACTGGTTTTACTGGTTGCCATTCCTTCCGTCACCTTACAGTAAAAAGCGTGTTCAAACATCATCGGAGTAATACCTAATTCCCCCGGCTCAAACTCATCGAAAATATATTGAGCATCGTAAGTACCATAATAATCACCCACCCCGGCATGATCCCGACCCACAATAAAATGAGTACAGCCATAATTTTTCCGCACCAGCGCATGAAAAATCGCTTCACGGGGGCCAGCATAACGCATTGCAGCCGGATTAATTGCTAAAATCACCCGTTGTTTAGGATAGTAATGATCAATCAAAATTTCATAACAGCGCATCCGTACATCCGCCGGAATATCATCGGATTTTGTCGCCCCAACTAAAGGATGCAAAAACAAGCCATCAACGGTTTCTAAAGCACATTTTTGGATGTATTCATGGGCGCGATGGATGGGGTTTCGGGTTTGAAATCCAACAATAGTTTTCCAGCCTTTTTCTCTAAATATTGCCCGAGATTCAGCCGGGTCAATTTGATATTTCGGGAAGTATGGATGGGATTGACGCTCTAATAACCACACTGGGCCAGCAAGATTAATTCCCCCTTGATCATAAACGACTTTCACCCCAGGATGTTTTTCGTCTGTGGTACGGTAGACTTTCAGGGCTTCAGTTTCCTTGTCGTAGGAATATTTTTCCGTCAGTTCCAAAACCCCAACAAACTCACCGCCGGGGGAATCTAAACGCACCAAACCTCCTTCTTTTAGGTTCGAGGCGACCTCCTCAGACACAGACAAAGTGATCGGAATTGACCAGGGTAAACCATTACTCAGGTGCATTTGGTCAACAACGGTTTTATAGTCCGCCTGTCCCATAAACCCAGTTAGGGGACTAAAACCACCAATAGCGATTAATTCTAAATCAGAAAGCGATCGCTCATCCAACTCAACTATCGGTAAATGTGCTGCTTTGTCCAAAAATTCCTGTCGTTGGTCAGGAGTTGCAATACGATTAATTAGATGTCCACCGTGGGGAACAATGGCGTCTAGTGATTGACTCAAGGATAACCTCTCTAAGCTAACTAAAAAATTGACAATTATTCAATTTTATTGATGTTTCTATACTACTAGGATTTGTTGACATCCTCCACTGCCCGAAGGCGAGTGGATTTTTCACTACGCCACAAGGGTGGCTGAATTGGTAAAAATTGCCAGATCACGGTTGAAACTTTCTAAATACTAAGGTGACATTATGACCCCCAAATCCAAAGGAATTGGATAAAGCCACATTCACAACTTGGGCGCGACTGTGATGAGGAACATAATCCAAATCACATTCGGGATCTGGATTATCCAAATTAATTGTCGGAGGTACCCGATCCTCCGCAATCGCCATCGCCGTCGCCACCGCTTCAATTCCTCCCGATCCCCCCAACAAGTGGCCGGTCATTGATTTAGTTGAACTTACCGTTATCTTGTAAGCACTCTCGCCTAATACCCGTTTAATGGCGGCGGTTTCCGTAGTGTCGTTAGCTGCGGTGCTAGTTCCATGGGCATTAATATAACTAATTTGTTCCGGGGTAATTCCGGCATCCTTCATCGCCAAGGAAATAGCTCTACTAGCCCCTTCTCCCCCAGGAACAGGGGAGGTGATATGGTAGGCATCACAGGTCATCCCATAACCCACCATTTCCGCATAAATCCGGGCACCTCGACTTAAAGCACAGTCTAATTCTTCTAATAGTAAAATTCCGGCTCCCTCTCCCATGACAAATCCATCTCGATCCCGATCAAAGGGACGACAGGCGATTAGGGGTTCATCATTGCGAGTAGAAAGTGCCCGGGCTGCTGCAAATCCCGCCACCGATAACGGAGTAACGGCCGCTTCGGTGCCGCCACAAATCATCGCTTGAGCATAGCCCCGTTGAATTAAACGAAAGGCATCGCCCACGGAATTTGACCCAGCTGCACAGGCCGTCACCGAACAGGAGTTGGGCCCCTTTGCCCCGGTATGAATCGCCGTGAGTCCGGCCGCCATGTTAGCAATCATCATCGGGATCATAAACGGACTACAGCGATCGGGGCCACGAGTTAAATAGATCTCTTGCTGATCTTCAAGCACCTTCAGTCCGCCAATACCCGTTCCAATAATGACACCCACCTGTTCTGCATTTAAGTCATTAATCACGAATCCGGCATCAGAAACAGCTTGTTGACTAGCCGCTACCGCAAACTGAGCGAAGCGATCCATACGCTTGGCTTCCTTGCGCGAGATGTAATCACAGGGGTCGAATCCCTTTACCTCACCAGCAATGCGACAATCGTGTTTTGAAGCATCAAATCGGGTAATTGGGCCAATTCCGTTGCGTCCGTTAATTAACCCGTCCCAATATTCAGCCTTAGTATTTCCAAGCGGAGTAATTGCCCCTAAACCAGTTACAACAACCCGCTTCAAATTCATCGTAGTCATGATATTCAATTCAAAAATTGATCACCCAAAATGCAGAACGTCAGTGAGAACCAAAACTAACGCTATAACAGCAGTTAAATTAAAATGGGTTAGGATTGCCTAGTTCAGACAGTCGGATGCAGTAAAGTTCCTGCGGTACTGAAAAACGGCTAATCCCACGCTTTTTATGTTGATTTTAAATCAGTTTAAAAGATTAAGCTGATGCTGGTACCTTGTCTTTGATGTAGTCTACAACCTCTTGAACTGTCAGAATTTTTTCAGCTGCTTCATCAGGAATTTCGATTTCAAATTCTTCTTCTAACGCCATCACCAGTTCCACTATATCCAGAGAATCAGCGCCTAAATCATCGGTAAAGCTTGCTGATGGTAGGATTTTGTCTGGTTCAACATCTAATTGTTCTTCAACAATTTTCTTCACTCTGTCAAACGTATCACTCATGTCCTATTTTTCCTTATTTGGATGTCGCGTATACCATTTTATCTGAAAGGTGGATCACCGCAGCAACGATCTTCTAACTTTTTCGAGTTGCAGACATCGGGTTTCGGGGGACGGCTGGGGGCCAATGTCTGTATATAATCATTATTAACCCGTAGGGGCGGGTTTAGGTAGATTGTTTGTGAGAAGGAAAGATTAACTCTAACCCGCCCCTACCTGGTGATAAAATTTGGTTAAAATTTATCGAACTGTCACAGAATAACTGGTTTTAAAAGGTTTAAAATCATTATTATTTTTAGCAGTTCCTTTCAATTCTAATTGATAAATTCCAGCTTGGGGAAATATAATTTCTGTTCCGGGGATACCCTGATATTTTTCCGCAGAAATAGCTTTTAATTGGGGCTGCATTAATGGCTGTGTATTTGATGACCGAGGTTCTCGATAAATCGCCAATTGACAATTACATTCAGATAGGGGAATGATTTTTCCGCCGCGACGGGTTAATGCAAACCAAACTATTGCTTTTTCTCCTGACCGGGGATTATGATTAGGTTCTAGGTGGAATGTTACCGCCACATCTCCAGACACTTCTACTTCATGGGCAATAGCCGGGTTAGAATAGGAGAATTTTTGTAGGGGTTGAACACAGAGGAATGTTCCAATAATTAATAATAATTTTAAAGACTTATTTTTGCTTAAGGGGCGCAACATAAAATTTTTCTAATCCCAATATTGACCAAACAGGCAGATACCTAATCAATAATACCATTAAAGTTACAATAATAAAAATAAAACCTCTTAATTGATCAAAAAATGTTAGATCAAATCTACCAAAATAATTAGAACCAATGAACAGAGCATGAATCACTATAAAAATTAATGCGGGAACCGCTAATAAATGAATTCTACGCCAGAATATTCCTAAATAATTTTGAATATGATCAAAACTGGTGATCGCCGCCGGAATCATCAATAATAATGCTAATCCCCCCGCTATTATTCCCAGTTGATGTTGGGGAATCATAAATTCAAAAGCAGTTAAATTCCATTGAAACGTATGATCTAACATTTGCACCGTATGAACAATAGCTAATACAAATGCACCAACTCCTAAAAAGCGTCTATATTTTAAAGGTTGCGACCATAACCGACTAATTGGACGGGCAATTAAGGCGAACATTAAACTAATTAAAGATCCATAACCAGTATAATCAACATGATTTCCGGTTCTTAATAGGGTTAAAATTCCGATTAATAAAGTAATCCATCCCCCCAGTCTAAAGAGTTGACCGCGACGGTCGGCGGTGAATTTTCCGGTTAATAATCCCACCCCTAACATTGTCGGGAAAGTTCCGAGTCCAAAGGCTAACATAGTTAGCATTCCCAACCCTAAATTTCCTGTTTCTGCGGCTTTAATTTGGGCTGTGTAGAGAAAACCACAGGGAATTAAACCCCAAATTAATCCCAATAAAATTGGAGTAAAAACATGATTTTGTAAAGATACATTTACCATGATTTTACTTAGGTAATTATGTAAATTTTTCGGGGATAAGGGATGGATAATCGGGAAACGACGAAAGACGGTAGGATTAATTTGAGCTAATCCTAAAATAATCAATAGAATTCCAGTAAAAATCGCCATCCCTTGGCGAAAAATACTGCCAATTCCTGCCATTTGTCCCCCAGCAATTAAAACCGAACCCAACCCGCCAATCATCGCCCCAATTAAGGCATAACTAAGAATCCGGCCGAAATTTAATAATAGGTGAAATTGCCAGGGAATTTTGCCAGGGGAGAGGGATTCATCGGAAACAGAAAAAGCAACGGTTAAGGGGCCGCACATTCCCAAACAGTGACCAAAACTCCCCAGAAATCCTAAAGCACCAATTAACAATACGTCAATGATCATGATTCCGTTTAAAAGCGGATTTTATAGAGTTGAAACAAAGTTCCGGGCTGGCGTTTTAAAATTTTAGCCCCCGTTTCTTTAATGATCGTTTCCCAATTTTCTAGGGTTTCCAAGAAAACTTCTGTGCCTAAATAGGTTTCTAATATTGCCCAATCTTCGGCTAATTCAGCATCGGGAATCAGAACATCAAAAACAAAATCTCCCCCGGGTTTAACTACCCGCTTGACTTCTTTTAAAACCAATTTCCAATAACTGATTGGATAGTAACAACTCCATCCGGTGGCGATCGCTAAATCAAACTGATTTGCCTCATATTGCAATTGATGACCGGGGGCTAAAGTTACTCCTTTAAACAGTTTAGAATTTAATTGTGGCCCTCGAATATTCAGGGCGTCTTTTGCCACCGTACTAATTTCTTGACCATAAAATAAAGCTCCCCAATCTCGCCAAGGATAAATTAGAAAACTGACCCCACAACCAATATCTAAACAGTGCTGATTTTTTTGCGGTTTGGCAATTTCCCAAAAGGGAGAAGTGATTTTTTCTGATAAAGTTCCAGCTATGCGATCGCGAAAAATTGCCATCGTTTCAACCTCTGGAGGTAAATCAAAAGATCCCCCTTGATATTCTTGATTAAAACGATTGGCAATCGAAGCGATCGCCCTTTCTAAAGGGTCGGAACTCACAGACAAATTGAAAAAACCCGATGAATTAGAAGATTTAGCCATTCATTGTAAGATTTGTGAAAAAAACCCCTAGGTTTGGAGACCAAACCGCCACAATCAAAGATTATGACATCGGCGCGAATTGCTATATCAGTCTATTTTGAGCCTTTCAATGCTTTTTTAAAGTTTTTCCGATAGGAAGGATTAAATACAAATAAAACTGGCCATAACAGGGAGAAGATCAGACGGTTTTGGAAACTGCGGTTGAAGTTGGTATTTTCAAACCCCGTCCAAAATTTCCAGATTCCACCTGCATAAATAACGACTAATACTAGGGTAATTAGGGAATTCATATCTGAAAGATTTTATACCTAAAGGATGATAGACACAGTAAACATAGGTCTATTCTAGCAGTTAATCTTAGAGAATGGTGATTGGGGTTGACATAGGTTAAAAGGGAAGCAATTCCATAGGAAATTTGCTATTCTATATATTGAGAAGGTTTTTAATTATAAACCTAGCTGTGATCAAATCCGAAAAACACCGGATCACCAAATCAAGCTAAATCAATCAGGAGGATATATGCGAGCAGTGCTAATGGCCGGTGGATCAGGAACACGACTAAGACCGTTAACCTGCGATCTGCCTAAACCGATGGTACCCATACTCAATCGTCCGATTGCTGAACATATTATCAATCTCCTCAAACAACATAATATTACAGAAGTGATCGCCACATTGCATTATCTTCCCGATGTGATGCGAGAATATTTTCATGATGGCAGTCATTTAGGGGTACAAATCACTTATGCGGTGGAAGAAGATCAACCCCTGGGAACCGCAGGTTGTGTCAAAAATATTGCCGAACTTTTAGATAAAACCTTTTTAGTAATTAGTGGAGATAGTGTTACGGATTTTGATTTAACTGCCGCCATAGAATTTCATCAGCAGAAACAATCCAAAGCCACCTTGATTCTAACCCGAATGCCCAACCCCATTGAGTTTGGTGTGGTCATTACCGACGAAAATCATCGAATTAATCGCTTTTTAGAAAAACCCGCCGCCAGTGAAGTTTTCTCCGATACGGTGAATACCGGAACCTATATTTTAGAACCAGAAGTTTTAGAGTATCTTCCCTTTGATCAAGAATGTGATTTTTCCCAAGATTTATTTCCCTTACTCCTAGAAAAAGGGATACCCATGTATGGGTTTATTGCTAATAATTATTGGTGTGATATTGGTCATTTAGACATCTATAGAGAAGCCCATTATGATGCCTTAATGGGGAAAGTGAAACTGAAAATTGCCTACCCCGAACCTTCTCCGGGTCTGTGGATTGGAGAAAATACCTTTATTGATGAAACCGCCGTGATCGAAACCCCGGTTTTGATTGGTCGGAATTGTCGCATTGGGGCGAGGGCGCAAATTGAAGCCGGAAGCGTGATTGGCGATAATATCACCATCGGGGCCGATGCCAATATCAAACGGCCAATTATTTGGAATGGGGCGATTATTGGGGATGATGCCCATTTACGGGCCTGTGTAATTGCCCGGGGTGCGCGGGTGGGACGTCGTGCCCATGTCCTCGAAGGGGCGGTGGTGGGCTCCTTATCCAGTGTCGGGGAAGAAGCCCAAATTAGTCCGGGGGTGCGGGTCTGGCCAAGTAAAAAAATCGAATCCGGGGCTACCCTGAATATTAATTTAATTTGGGGGAATACGGCCCAACGCAATTTATTCGGTCAAAGGGGGGTGCAAGGATTAGCAAATATTGATATTACCCCGGAATTTGCGGTTAAATTGGGGGCGGCTTTTGGGTCAACTTTAAAACCCGGTTCTTTGGTAGCAGTTTCCCGGGATCAACGGCCGATTTCTCGGATGGTGACTCGTTCTTTAGTGGCAGGTTTAATGTCCGTTGGGGTGAATATTATTAACTTAGATGCCACCGCCATTCCCATCACTCGCACGGCTATTCCTACTTTAAATGTAGCGGGGGGAATTCACGTTCGCCTCTCCCCAGAACGGGCAGACTATTTATTAATTGAATTTTTGGATAATAAAGGAATTAGTATTACCAAAGCCAAGGAGAAAAAAATTGAAGGGGCTTATTTCAAGGAAGATTTGAGACGGGCGCAAATTCCTGAAATTGGTAACGTCAGTTATACGGTTGATTTATTAGATATTTATAGTGCCAGTTTTAGTAAACATATCAATAGTGAAATTTTACGCTACAGTAACGCCAAGGTAGTTATTGACTATGTTTATGCGGTTTCTGGGGCAATTTTACCCCAACTTTTAGCTAAATTTGGCTGTGATGCGGTGGTTTTAAATGCTAGTTTAAATCATACCGCTTTATCGGTTCCTGAACGAGAAAATTTACTCGATCAATTAGGACGAGTTGTAGAAGCGCTACGGGCTAATTTTGGAGCCCAGGTTTATGCCAATGGGGAACAATTTATGTTAGTAGATGAAACCGGAAGTCCCATTCGAGGGGAATTTTTAACCTCTTTGATGGTGAATATGGTCTTAACTTCCCATCCCCGCAGTACCATCGTAGTTCCGGTGCATACATCTTCGGCCGTCGAACAAATTGCCCGTCGTTACGATGCTAAAGTCATCCGTACCAAGGCAAACCCAACGGCCTTAATGGAAGCTTGTCACCGCAATCCTAACGTAGTTTTAGGTGGCAGTGGCGATATGGGATTTATCTTTCCCCAACTGCATCCCGGGTTTGATGCGATGTTTTCCATTGCTAAAATTATTGAACTGTTAACCAGCCAAGAGCGCTCACTAACCCAAGTACGGGCGGATTTACCCCATGTCGTCCATCGTCGCTATACCGTGCGTTGTCCTTGGACAATTAAAGGAGCATTAATGCGGCATTTAGTCGAAACCCATTCCCCCGACAACCTAGAATTAATTGATGGAGTCAAATTAATTAACTACCAAGATGATAACTGGGTTCTGGTTTTACCCGATGCGGGAGAGCCGCAGGTTCATATTTTTGCCAATAGTGTTGATCGAGATTGGGTTGATACGACCCTGCGAGAATACCGCAATTTAGTTCATGATTTTGTGAATCAATCCCAAGGGATGGATCACCGCGAAGATATTTAGGGTAAAAAATTAATCAAAAACCGTTTAAATTTTCCAATAAAAATGTCATGATTGAAAAAACTCAACTCTTGGGGAGAGTTTCATGAATAGTGAGGGAGAACACTCCCACGGCAAACAAATTTATTGATCAAAAAATGAACAGTATTATTCTAATGGCGGAGATCATTCAAGATCCGCAACTTCGTTATACCCCCGATAATCAAATTGCCCTTACTGAAATGTTGGTTCAGTTTCCCGGACTACGGGATGTCGATCCGCCCGCCACTTTAAAAGTAATCGCATGGGGAAATTTCGCGCAGGAAGTTCACGAAAAATATCATCAAGGAGATCAAATTATTATCGAAGGTCGTTTGGGAATGAATACCATTGAACGACAGGAAGGATTTAAGGAAAAGCGGGCAGAACTGACTGCCCAACGGATTTATCCGGCACAAATGGATCTTTCCAGACCCACCCAAACTTTCGATCCCGCCACCCCGACTCAAAACAAAGTGGTTCCCTTGGGCTCACGTCGCGCCAGCACTTCTGCCTCGACTACCGACGAACCCCAAGAATCCCGTCGTCCCCCGACTAATTCCGCCCCCCCTAGAACAACTGCCCCCGATGAACCCGATAACCCCGATTACGATCCGATTCCGTTTATGCGACCTGTCCCATTCCAAACAATTAAGATGGGATTGACTGACTTTTGGGAATTAGAAATGAATTGTCCCCGGGTTGGGTTTGAAAGTCGAAAATTTTAACTGAAGTTGTGTAGAAATAATCACGCCCCGTGCTTTTAAGCCGGGGTGAAAAAAGTAAAAAGTTGGTTTAAAACGAGATTCTCTGCCCTTGGAGGGGATGTAAGACCAAAATCTTCGGGACGTAAAAAATCCATGAAGTCCGAGGCAGTCCCCATTGAATTGGGAAGCCTACACTGTACCATCAGGTCAGTGTAGGTAGTTCACAATATGTAACAATCGGATCGGAGCCTAGATAGGATTCAGTTTAAGCACAATCAAGTCATGAAAATTAAGTCTACCAAAAGATAGATACAGCATTTCCCAAAAAGAATGTTATGATTCTAATAAGGATTAGATATCGGTAGCCTAGTTTGCTACGGCATCAGGAATGTTTTCGCTCTTTAGTGTAAGTTCTACCCGCTTGCCTCCGAATTCCAATCTCCGCACACCCCTTGATTTTTGACTGAAAAGGTAATTAATGACGATTTATGTAGGCAATCTGTCTTACGACGTAACAGAAACCGACCTCACTCAAGTGTTTGGTGAATATGGTTCCGTTACAGATGTTCAAATTCCCATTGACCGGGAAACCCAAAGAAAACGGGGTTTTGGCTTCATCAAAATGGCAACGGATGACGAAGAAACCAAAGCAATTGGTGAACTCGATTCAGCAGAATGGATGGGTCGAGTCCTGAAGGTGAATAAAGCCAGACCTAGAGAAGATCGCAAGCCTTCTGATCATTCTGGTCGTGGCTGGGGAAATAACAGAAATAGCTCACGAAGCTACTAAAATTTGACTTCTCTTCTGCCCTGTAATTTTTTAGAGTGAAAGTTGTCAGTGCAAGACATTAAAACCCACTCCCGGACTGGGAAAAAATTTACGCTTGAGGAGCTTGCGGCAAGGACAAGGATAGCAGAATGAATGCTTATATTTGTACTAAAAGTAGTCCTCAGTGGAGAAAAAATTCCCAGACGAATCCCCAGGATTGTTGCAGGAGTGTAAGTGCCTGTTTTTCAACAGGTTGTGCTAAAGTAATCAGTGAGAGTAAAATTCGGTTGTAGCTTTTGTTTGTAGTCTTGATGGGCATTTCCCGTTTGGTTTGGACAGGCTTCTCTCCGAAATTCCAACCTCCGCACTATTTTGATTTTGGAGATACCCTATGTCTATTTATGTCGGTAATCTTTCTTATGACGTTAGTGAAGACGATCTAAAAAATGTCTTTAAAGAGTACGGTGAGGTTAAACGGGTTCAACTTCCTAAAGACCGTGAAACAGGAAAAGTCAGAGGCTTTGCTTTTGTGGAAATGGAAACTGAAACGCAAGAAGACAAAGCCATTGAAGAGCTTGATGGAGCGGAATGGATGGGTCGAACCATGAAAGTGAACAAAGCCAAACCTAAAGAAGACCGAGGACCAGGTGTTGGTGGTCGTTCCGCCTATGGTGGTGGCGGTGGCGGTGGTCGCGGTGGTGGCGGTGGCGGTGGCGGTGGTCGTGGTCGCTATTAAATGGCTTTTTAACCCCTTCGATTAGTATTGACTTTGAGGGTCTCCTTGATTTCATCTCAATAAAAAGGCTTAGGTCGCGATACGCGATACCTGAGCTTTTTTATTGGTTAGGTCGTAATATCTAGGCTTTTTGATTTAAGATTAGTTGAGGTTGCTAGATAGGGCTGAATCCCTAGATTAAAAGGTTCCTCACTCAAGCCCAAATTTTGCTAATTGTTTCAGAATTGTCAATTTAGTTAAAAATAGGTTATACTAGAGTGATTAATGAGAGTAAAATTCGGTTGTAGCTTTTGTTTGTAGTCTTGATGGGCATTTCCCGTTTGGTTTGGACAGGCTTCTCTCCGAAATTCTAACCTCCGCACTATTTTGATTTTGGAGATACCCTATGTCTATTTATGTCGGTAATCTTTCTTATGAAGTTAATGAACAAGATCTAAGAGGGGTCTTTAAAGAGTACGGTAATGTTAAGCGGGTTCAACTCCCGACAGATCGTGAAACAGGTCGAGTACGTGGCTTTGCTTTTGTGGAAATGGAAAATGACACAGAAGAAACAGCAGCTATTGAAGCACTAGATGGAGCCGAATGGATGGGTCGAGATTTGAAAGTTAACAAAGCCAAACCTAAAGAAGACCGAGGAAGTGGCGGTGGCAATCGTGGCGGTGGCAGTCGCGGTGGCTATGGTGGCGGTGGCGGTGGCGGTGGTCGTGGTCGCTATTAAATGGCTTTTTGACCCCTTGGATTAGGACTGATTCCCAGGATATCCTCGATTTCATCTAAATAAGGAAAGCTTAGGTAATGATACCTAGGCTTTTTGATTTAAGATTAGTTGAGGTTGCTAGATAGGGCTGAATCCCTAGATTAAAAGGTTCCTCACTCAAGCCCAAATTTTGCTAATTGTTTCAGAATTGTCAATTTAGTTAAAAATAGGTTATACTAAATTGGTTAATAAAAGTAAAATTCGGTTGTAGCTTTTGTTTGTAGTCTTGATGGGCATTTCCCGTTTGGTTTGGACAGGCTTCTCTCCGAAATTCTAACCTCCGCACTATTTTAATTTTGGAGATACCCTATGTCTATTTATGTCGGCAATCTTTCTTATGAAGTTAATGAAGAAGATCTAAGAGGGGTCTTTGAAGAGTACGGTAATGTTAAGCGGGTTCAACTCCCGACAGATCGTGAAACAGGTCGAGTACGTGGCTTTGCTTTTGTGGAAATGGAAAATGACACAGAAGAAACAGCAGCTATTCAAGCACTAGATGGAGCGGAATGGATGGGTCGAGATTTGAAAGTTAACAAAGCCAAACCTAAAGAAGACCGAGGAAGTGGCGGTGGCAATCGTGGCGGTGGCAGTCGCAGTGGCTATGGTGGCGGTGGCGGTGGTCGTGGTCGCTATTAAATGGCTTTTTGACCCCTTGGATTAGGACTGATTCCCAGGATATCCTCGATTTCATCTAAATAAGGAAAGCTTAGGTAATCATACCTGAGCTTTTTTTATAATTTCTGTTTTTACAATTCAGTAATCGGTGATAGCTCAATTGTAGAGAGTTATATAGCAGTTGCCGCATCTATTAGGACATTCTTGAAAGCTAAAAGCTGCTCATAGTAAGTATTTACCTATAGCGAGATTGCCTATTCCCTATTGCCTCCTGTTATACTTGATGATAGAGTGGCTGCGATAGTTTTCGGTTGAATCTTCTACCTTGATACATAGCCTAATCGGGTAATATGAATATAACTAAAACCGTTCATGCCCTGTTCGGATTAATTTTTTGGTTGTGGAATATCACGTTCCTCACCGTTGTTTATATTTGGATTTTACCTTTTCTAGCAATTTTTCTGGTCTTAGCGACCTTTACTGGAGAAATCGAACTAGAATTTACTCTAACCATCCTGGCTTTAATTGCAATTCCCACCGTTTGCGTGATTATTGCAAATAGGAATTTTCGTCAAAGACCTGTAGAGTTAATCCGGTTATTTTATGGTGTAGAAGCACCGCTATTTTTATTCTGTCTGGTAAGATTATTTATTCTGCGGGAAATGACCCTAGCTAGTCGTTTCGTATTAACCACTATTTTAATTTGTATTACTGCCTTTTTTGTAGAATTAGTCTGGGGATATTTAGGAGAAAAACAGCATAAAACATCTCGAATTTTATCGGGAATACAATTAGCTATCCATAGCCTGATGTTATTGGTCGGATTTTATTTAGGAATTATTCTGCTATATTATGCAGTTCCGGCTGCTGTTGTTCTGTTAAGACAGTTTTTTTCATTTCAGTGGTTAGAATATTTGTGGTGGGATTTAACTCATAATTTCTTGTTAGGTTTTGCTGTGATGACGATTCTTTGCGCCGGAACAGCAACATTATTTTTAGGAATGCCTTCGGCTTTAGTTGCCCTTTATGTTCACTCAGGACAACGAATTTTACGCAAATTTTCAGCCCAATATGGTCGGACTCGCACCGTCCAAATCTCATTAGGAGTTGTAACCCTTTGGACTGTATTATTAATTAGTTTTCTGCGTCAACCTCAAGTTTTAGCCTTTCAAAAGTTAGAAAATATTCCCCAAACCGAACCGCAAAAACAAGAATTATTAGCCCAATCTGAATCTATTCGTAGAGGATTAGTTAACGCCTATTTATCCCCATATCGTTATTTAGGAGCCGTTAAAGATAGTAATTCTATTGAGGCAATGTATAAAGATGTTTTCAATTTACCTCAACCCTTATTAAATGGTCTTCAAAATAGTTATAATCAATTGATGTCTCCCTTTCTTTATCAAGGAGATTTAGATAAGGATGTGGATAAGGCTGAGAAACTATATGCTAATTTTTTTGATGCTCCGATTGAAAAAGGAGAACGTCTGGCAATTCAACACGCGCTTAAATCTACAGTTATTTTAGATGATGCTAAAGCAGGCTTATTGAATATTAATCAGAAAAAAGTTTGGTTAGCCAAACAAGAGGTTACTGTTCAAGAAAAGGGGGACTGGGGAGATGTGGAAATCCACGAAATTTATCAAAATCAAACTAAGGATGTAGAGGAGATTTTTTACTCTTTCACCTTACCTGAAACCGCCGTAATTACGGGACTTTGGTTAGGAGATACTAATAATAAAGCTACCCGTTTTCCCTTTACGGTTTCTCCGAGGGGTGCGGCTCAAAAAGTGTATAATTCTCAGGTTAAACGGGAACGTCCCGTTGACCCGGCATTGTTAGAACAGGTGGGAACCCAACATTATCGACTGCGTGCATTTCCGATTCCGCCTAAATCAGTTTCTTGGGATAGAAATAATCCTAATCCTCCCGCAGAATTGCATCTGTGGTTAACCTATAAAGTCATGGGTCAGGGGAATCAATGGCCGTTACCTAAATTGGGAGAAAAACGTAATATTTTCTGGACAAAAGCCACGGAAAGAATTAGAAATCAAAAATCAATTAAAGGATTTGAAAAGGATTGGTTAGAGGCTAATTTACCAGCTTCTCAACAGTCAATTCAATCCCATCAAGTCAGTTTAGATGATTATAAAATTACGGTTCAACCCTTAGCTGAAAAAGATTATATATTACCCCAAAATCAACGATTTGCGATTATTTTAGATACCTCTCGAAGTATGGAAACCCATAAACAGGAATTAGTGAAAACCTTAGATTGGTTTAAGACTAATATTCTGACCCAAAATCAGGCGGATTTATTTGTAACAGCAACGGCGGGAAATCAACCCCAATTTATGAATGATTTGCCACGGTTTCAGGTGAATCAAAAAGTCTTTTATGGAACTTTACAAATTAAAGAAATGCTGCGCCAGTTTATACAGTTGCGAGGAAATGAAGCCTACGACGGAATTGTATTAATTAGTGATGAAGGAAGTTATGAATTATCGGAAGATAAAACCGAGGTTCCCCAGCTTTCTATTCCTCTATGGATTGTGCATTTGGGTTCCCTGGCTGGTGCTTATGAAGATGGAACTTTAAAGATGATTCAACATAATGGAGGTGGGGTTTCAACCGATATTTCGGAAGTGATGAAACGGGTGGCGACAACGGAACAATTAACCCAAAAATTGGCAGGTTCAACTCAATCTAAACCTGGCAAAAATCCAGAAAAACCCCAGGTTTTAACCGTGGCGGATGGCTATGCTTGGTTAATGGAAAAAACGACGGAAAAAGCTCAAAAATCCCAGGGGTTTGAACAAATTGCAGCGCGATTATTAGTTCGGGGATTAAGTCAGAAAAACCCTGAACAACAATTAGCTAAATTAGATGCTATTCATGCGATCGCCAAGACCTATAATATTGTTACCCCCTATTCTTCGATGATTGTTCTAGTGAATGATGAACAACGTCAAGCCTTGAAAGACGCAGAAGCCTCTAAGGATCGATTTAATCGTCAAATAGAGGATGGTAAAGAACAGTTAAATAAACCGAATAATCCACTTAAAGCTGCTAGTGTTCCTGAACCTGGAATGACAATTGGTTTAGGGGTTATTGCCCTGTTTATTGTTGTTCAATCTCAAAGAAATAAAACTAAAAATTGGTTTTGATATTTTAATTAAATGATTAAATTAAAACCGATTTCTCTTTAAACCCCAGGAAAATCATTCCGAATTTGCTGTAAAGCTCGATAGAATTTTTTACGACGAACCCATGCCACATAACCCGCAAAACGACAATTTCCCTCCGGGTCAATCAAAAACACATGATCAACTTCTACTAAGTTTTTCCAAACATTGATTTTTATATTATTCTTTAATGTAATGTAGGGGGTTGAATATCCTACATTTTGGAAATGGGTAGGATTCATACCCTTGATTTTTTGTAATCTGTTTATAATATCTTCGATGGTGGGACCAGTGAGACCAGTGGTTGGGGTTGGGGGAGGAGGGGGAGGAGGAGGATTAGTGATTTCAATATTGAGTTCAATTTTAGCAACGGTATATTCACCAGAACCCATAAGCTCACCGCCACTTTTATTATAAGTTCCTCGTAATTTTCCATCAATATAAAGTTCAAAACGTCCACACCAATCTTGACCAAATAACCCTCCGAGAATTCGTTCTTTAAGCGGATAGGTCTTAATCATCAAGTTTAATAAATTAACCCCTTCTTGTAAGCTAGAAGAAATATTAAGTTTTTGCCCCGTCACTAAGGAAAAATAACCTTCATTCACCCAAATATACGCCTCATCCCGACCTTCAATTAAGCGAATTTCGATTGAACGGGGATTCACGGCCGAAAGTTTAATAACAGATTCCATAATTCACCTCAATTCTAGGGTGTGTAAGCGCAGTACAGGCATCAGCTAACACTTATTATAATATTACCTATTTTAACCTATCACGGCAAGGGAGCGAGGACGCTCCCACCTTGTGCCTTTCTAAACAGGTCGATTTTATGCTAAAATATAAATGCTTATTATTTTTTTAAATGACTACTAACTCGGATTTATTGCAATTGATATAAACTATGGTTCAATCCTTACCAAAACCAACAAATTTTGCTGAATTTATCCAGTGGAAACCGGACAACAAACGCTATGAACTCCATCAAGGAGCAATTATTGAAATGCCACAACCGACGGGAGAACATGAAAATATTGTGGGGTTTTTAGCTGAAAAACTGACTTTAGAATATGTGCGCCTCCATCTTTCTTATTCTATTCCGAAAACGGCACTGGTTAAATCAGCTTCAAGTGAGTCGGCTTATTCGCCAGATATCTTATTATTAGATCGTTCTAATTTGGTGAATGAACCTTTTTGGAAGAAATATTCTACTGTAAGTTTGGGTAAGTCTATCCCTTTAGTGATTGAAGTCGTTAGCACTAATTGGCGGGATGATTATTATAAAAAATATGGGGAGTACGAAGATATTGGAATTGTTGAATATTGGATTGTAGATTATCTAGCCCTGGGTGCTCGTAAATTTATTGGTAATCCCAAAAAACCAACTATTTCTGTTTACTTTTTAGTCGATGGAGAATACCAAGTTACTCAATTTCGAGAAAATACCTGTATTCAGTCCTTGGTTTTTCCAGAGTTAAGTTTAACGGCTGAACAAATATTTCAAGCTGGAGTTATTTAATAAGTTAAAAACCTGATCTTTCAATTAAGCAGAGTAAAAGGTTGTTTCTATAGGTTGATCAAAAGAGCGAATTATGGTAATAATATTATTAGCATCCTCATTGTTAAAAACTCCATCTAATCCTGCGGTGTGAATATCAGTAAAAGGGGATTCATACAAACGAGAGGGCTTCATAACCCCACGTTGGGTTAACCAGTTAATAATTTGTTCAATAAAACGAATTTGATTAGCATTGAGATTGTTATTTTCTAAATATTTACTAAAGGCTTGTTTGGCGGTGTTTCTGTCTAAACCCACCAATTCCAAAATAAAACTTTTCAGGTTAACATTTTTACTATAGACTAACTCGAATTTATCCCTAGATTCTAGCGCCTCTGAGGTAAATAACATCTTTTCTAATTCCTGTAAATCAGTATCAGTTAGAGGTAGATTTCTTTTTAACTTAGCGATCGCAATATGATCTTGATGGGCTAAAATATAGCTTTCTACTTTTTTTCGGTATTGAGATCGGCTGAAACCTGTTTGACGGTTAGGTACTTCTAATATTTCTAAATCCCCTAATTCATCCTCAAAATCAGTATAGATAATGATTTCATCCCGTTGATCAATTAACACTATTAAATCCCGCAGATTTAGCCGCATTTCTTCTACTAAATAAACCGTCACATCTTGCCACCATCTTTCTGTCTGTACTTGTTCAATTAAATTCAATTTATTCTTAACAATAGGAATCGTTTTTTTAGTTTCTAAACGGGTTAATAAATCCCTGACTTGATCCCGTAACCTTTCAAAATTTGGGCTATTTTTCAGGATGGCTAACTGAATTTTCAGACACAGCAGATCAAAGTTTTTAATTCGAGGATTTTCTCCGGGTAAAGTATTGGGTAGGGGGATCAGGGTATTAACAATAACTTGCCGATCTTCTGGGTTTAAATTCTGCCATTTTTCCCGCTTACGGAATGTTAAAACGGTTTCTAAGTAACGACGCACTAGAAAATTATTGTCTTCCATACTGGCAACGTGTTGATATAATTCATCTAGTATTTTTTCCTTAAGATTATCACTTTTAACGACAGTATAGGACGCTTGAGACTCTTTAACGCGATTTTGAGGATTATTCACAACGGTTGTAGTTTCTGCGGTATTTAAACAGTCCCATAACTCTAATTTTGCCTTTAAGAGTCGAGTTTGTAATGATTCAGTCGGGGATTGTTCTTTTTCGGGGATTGCTTGATTAAAATAAGCAAAATTATCGCATAGGTCAAATATCAAAAATTCCGTTTTATCCTTGCCAAATCCGAATAAATTAGGGCATAAACGAGTGCCTCTGCCGATCATCTGATTAAATTTTACCTCTGAGTAAACGGGTTTAAAAAACATTAAATTCACCACTTCTGGAATATCTACCCCCGTGTCTAACATATCCACAGAAATCGCGATCATGGGATCTTTTTCGGCTTCTGAGAAGTCATCGAGTAGACTTTGGGCATAATTGTCATGGCTGTCGATAACACGGGCAAATTTGCCTTTATATTGGGGATAGTTATAGTTAAATCTTTCTTCAATAAATTGGGCGTGTTGATGATTTCGGGCGAAAATGATGGTTTTGCCGAGGCGATCGCCCTGATGAATTTTTAAACCCCAATCCATGAGAATTTCTAAAGCTTTATCCACCGTATCAATATTAAATAACCAACGATTGAGGGCGGCGGCGTTAATTTCCTTGGGTATTTCCCCGGTTTCTTCGTTATAGAATTTTTCTTCATATTCTATTTTTTCTTCTGGGGTAAGATCCGCATATTTCACCCCACTACGGAGAAATTTAAAGGGTACATTGATACCCGTGGGAGGCACTAAATAACCATCGGCGATCGCATCTTGTAATTCATAGGCAAAGGTGGGATTACCCGCTTCTAATTCAAAAATGCCGTAGGTATCTCGGTTAATTTCGTTTCTGGGAGTGGCGGTTAAACCGATTAACAAAGCATCAAAATAGGTAAAAAGAGCTTGATATTTTTGGTAAATACTGCGATGGGCTTCATCTATAATAATTAAGTCGAAATAACCGACTCCAAACAGGCGATTAATTTCATCTTTTTTTTGCTCCCCCCTAGTTTCCCTTACTAAGGTTTGATCCCCCCTAACCCCCCTAACCCCCCTTACCAAGGGGGGAATGTCGTTGTCGTTGTTGATGCGATTCATCATAGTTTTGTAGGTGGAGAGGATGATATCAGCACCGCTTACGTCTTTTTCTTGGGTTAAGTCTATGGCCGTGGCGTGGGGTAAGTGTTTCTGAATCGCTCTTTTAGCTTGGGTAATTAAAGAGGTGCGGTCAGCTAAAAATAAGACTCTTTTAATCCAATTAGCTCTAGTTAATATATCAACTAGGGCGATCGCAGTTCTGGTTTTTCCTGTGCCTGTAGCCATGACTAGCAAGGCTTTCCGGGCTTTTTTGTTAAAGGTTTCGGTGACTCGTTTCAGGGCTTCGAGTTGGTAGCTTCTCCCGGCTATTTCTGGATTGGGTAAAACAATCTCAAAGGGTTTTCGGTGAGTGCGGCGATAAATTATCCTTTGTAATTCATCTTTTTTTAAGAAGCCTTCCACCAGGCGCGGGGGATAATTGCCATCATCCCAGAGATAGGTTTGATAGCCGTTACTGTAGAAAATAATCGGGCGTTGGTTAAATTGTTTTTCTAAACAGTTAGCATAAAGTTGGGCTTGTTGTTTACCTAGATTTGCGTCTTTTTGGGTACGTTTAGCTTCAATAATAGCCAGGGGTAAGCCGTTATCATCCCATAATACATAATCAATATAGCCTTTCCCTGTGGGGTTAACAGTTTGGGGCATTCCGGTGATTTCATACTCGGTAAAATGGGGTTGAGTTAAATCCCAACCCATTTCTTTAAGTAATACATCAATTAAGTATTTACGGGTATCAATTTCGTTATAGTCATGGTGATCTTTAACGGTACTATTTGCCTGTTTGAGTTGACTAATTTCTGCTTTAATTTGGTTATATTCTGCTTCTGTTTGTTGCTGTGCTTTTTGGGCAATTCTTGCTATTTCTTGAGCTTGGGATAATTCTTGCTCTAGTTTTTGCAGTTGAGCAAGGGTTTTTTGATCACTTCTAACTTTTTCCTGAGTAGCGGGGGGAATATATTGGAGTTGAGGGAGGTTTTTACCGTTGGGGGAGTAGTAGCGACAAAGCCAATAGAGAAAATGGAATAATTCTTGAGTAATATAATCTGCGTCTTTTTCGTTGATTTTTTCGTTACTGTGGGCGGCATTATTGCCCATTTTGTGGATGATACGAACTTTGGGGAAAAGGTTAGGAGGTAGGTTATCTTTGAATGTTTGTTCGTGGATTAATGCCCCTAAATTATTATCGTAGGGTAGTATTAAATAGGGGTCATGATCATATAGCCAGATAACAGCTTGCTCAAGGGTATAACGGGCATAGAAGCAACAAGCACGGCTATCGGTTAGGGCGAGGGTTTCGACACGGGTGGCACTTTCGTGAATTTCGGGAAAGTCGGGTTTTAAAAAGTCAAAGTTGGATGACATGGCGATGTTTCTGGTTTAGTTTGAGGAAACAATTTTTTAAAATTTGATAGTATTTTTAAATATTATATAAATTAGATTACCCTAACACCCTAACTTTTAAGGGATTTTCTGAAAACCTGCCTGAGCAAAATGTTGATCAAAGGTTAAAGCATTATTAATGTTTAATTGCCGCATTATTGTAAAAGAAATACAATCAGTTAAAGAATAGGATTTATCGTTATATTTTTGAAATAAATCCCAACTGTCAAAAAACACTTTTTCATCAACATGAATAAATTGAACCACAGAACTATTAATTAATCTTTTCCCTACTTCCACCGCTTTGCTATGTAAGTTACGACTATTTAAAAAAGTGACAACTTCATCAAAAACATAAGAGGTAGTAGTCAATTTTAAATCTTTTTTGTCTAAATCTTGCCAATGCTTAGTTGCCTTTTGATGATTTTGATCATCTCTTATTTCTAAGGCTATGATATAACTAGCATCTAAAAAATAATGATTTAAACTCATGAGTTGTAAATATAATTGTCTAAGTTATTAGAAGCATCAGTTATTCCAATGTTAACGGGATTTTTCCCTAAACCAAAAATCGGATCTTCATCGGACAAAGAATCTACAGAAAGATTATTTTTAAGCAATTCATTCTGTACCGCAGTAGCAATAAATTCATCAAAATTTTTGACTTTACCAGCTTTGATTAGTTCTTCTGAAGCATTTACCAGTTCTTGGGGTAAATTAATAGTTAAAGGAATAGTTGTGGACATTTTACTATTAATAATTGTTTAGCTATAATATAGTATAACATAAATTATAGGCGACTGGGCACTGGGAGCAACTGAAGCACACCTAAAATCTAAACTGTCTCTATCGAGATGGCGTTTTAAATAGTATAACATCAGAGTTGTTCCATCCGAAATTTAATCGCATCAATCGGATTTGGTAGGGCAATAGGATAATGTTTTTCTTCGTAGGCTTCTACTAGAGTGGTAAGTATGTCTAATTCATCAAATTCTGGTGTATTTGGCATCGCTTCCATTAGCTGTTCAATTCTGGCGAGGGTTGCTTGGTAATCTTGTTCGTTTCTAATGGGTTTAATTGTTGTGGTGTTCATGGTTTTAACCTTTTATTTCTACGGTATTAGCGTTGATTTTGGAAACAAAAATTAAATTTATTCATCTATAATTCTCCTTTGAATGCTTTTTGCAATAAGGAGTTAAATAAATTTTCTGATTCTTGTAAATTCGTCTTATATTTTTCTAATGTGCTATTAGTTTGGTCAAAGATATTTTTATATTTTTTTTGTAAATTTATAGAAAATAAAGGAATAGGCATTTGTTTAATTATTGTCATATTTAAACCATCCATAATCGCTCCTTTTGTGTACTTAGATAAATAACGTTTTGAATGAGGATGAATTAAAAAATATGAATGTAAAAACTCTGGTAAACATTTTTCTTCATTCAACGAAATGCAACATAAATGTTTTGTGTTTATTGCTATAGGTATGTTTTCTGGGATAATTGCACATTTTCCGCAAGTTCCCATAATAGTAATAATTACATCTCGTGAATTAACTGTATAACGTTTTAATTGTTTATATTTTTCTTCAGTAATAAATCTTTGTTTCCCCCATGTAAAATAATTATTGACTGCATTATCTATTCCTAAAACTGCTATACCTTGATCTACAAACTCACTATGTAATAACTGGCTTCCAAATGGGCCTGTTCTAATAGAATTTTTATTTTTTGAAATTATTTTTTCAAGAGTAGTTATTTGACAATCTTCTAAATTTTTACGATAAAACATATCGAGAAAGGTTGATTTAAGGAGTTGTTCGGTAAGGGCGATCGCTTCTTTTCTTTTCCTGATGATTTCGTCTGCTTTATCCAATATATCCGCTATTCTACGTTGAGATGCGATCGGGGGCACAGGAATAACAGTCCGTTTTAAAAATCGAAAATGCCGACTGTAACCAACATCAGGTAAATAAAGAGTTTTTAAATAATAAAATGCAAACTTAGTATCAATGTTTTTATTAGTTTCTAAAACTTTAACACCATCAGCACCTAAAGCAAAAGGTTTTTCTACAAACTTAAATTTTTTTGTATGATCTCCGAATAAAATACAAGGTAATTCTATATTACATTGAAAATTGAGATTGTTTGTAAATCCTGCGACAAATTCTTGTCCTTGATCGATAATAGGTAAATTTCCAGAAGCAAGATAATCATTTTTTTTTATTTTTTGCTGTCCTCCAGTTCTATCTTTAAATGCTTCACTAAACGATAATAATTTCCATCCTTTAGGTAAATTCATCCTGACATATCCTTTAAAAAAATAATTATATTAAGAAGTAAAAACAATAAACAATTAAACCGATAAAAATTAACCTAAAATATTTTTATTTTCGGCAAAATTTTCATGAGCTTGTATTTTAATGTTTTTTAACTTATATAAAACTCCCTTACTTTGCTTTTTTTTGATATTATTTACTTGCTCAATTATGAATAAAGCAATGGTTTCTTGTTCTGACTCAGATAAAAATTCTACCTTTTTAATCGCTTCCTGTAGTAAATTATTCATAATTTAATCTCCTTTAATTAAGTTAATAGACGAATAAACCCCGCCTGTTCAAAATGTTTATCAGTAGTAAAAGCCTCCGTGATATTTTCCTGTTGCATAATCACAAAACTAATACAATCCGTTAACCCCCAATCCTTATCCTGTCTTGATTCATATAAAGCTAATCCTTGATTGAATAAATTTTTTTCTAAAGGGATGATTGATATTGATTCTAAATCCCTAATGACATTGACAAATCTAGTAAATTTAGAACGCCAATAAACACTACATAGAGCATCACCTAATTCTAAAATTACAAAATCTGTCGTTACCCACAGATAACGATTTTGATTTAAAAATAATTCTATTTCCTTAGCTTTTTTATGCCATGTATCCGAGTTATTTAATAATGCTAAAAAAGCGGAAGTATCCACAAAAACTTTTTTCATTAATTAATTTTCCCGTTTAGGAGTGCCGTGAATATAGTGATCATGTTGTTCAGCTAAATCAGTAATCCCAGTCTCAATTTGACATTCATCTAATATTTGGGAAAGTTTATCCCAATCAGAATCATGATCAACCTTTTTTTTGTCTTGACTACGACTTTTTAACAACTCATAAAATTCCTGTAATTCCTGAGTTGATAAATGATCCAATTCCGCCTTAATTAACTGCTTAATATTCATAAAAAAATTGATTACCCCTGCAATTGAATCAAACTATAGCGATCTTAACATATTATCTAAAATTTACCCCAGAATGAAACATATTCCACCTCCGCTAAAATCTTATGCCCAAAGATAGGACTCAAAGACTCAGGAGTTAAGACATCTACCTTACGCCCAAATAAATCATCAAAGAAAAAGCATAAATCCATAAAATTCATAAAAGTTTTCAACTCCGGCTTAAACTCCACCAACAAATCAATATCGCTGTTTTCTGTGGCTTCCCCACGCCGAAACGAACCAAACAACCCACATCGCCTTACCCCATAACCTTCTATGGTTTTTTGATGCTTGCGTAATTGCTCAAAAATATCCTCTTTACTGTTTACTACTACAACTTCCATAATATTCCAACCTATAGAATTAAGAATTTTTGAATATTTAACCAATGCTTGATAACCTTTATTTTTAAATTCAGTTAATTTAATTATCAAGTTTAGCCATTGGCAAATCTTTCTAAAGTTGTGCTAAATTCCTCACTTCCCACCATTGAAGATTGAGTTAGGGCAGTTTGTGCTTGTTGCCCCCAATGTAAATCTTCCAATTCTTCCAGTTTATCAATTAGTTTTTGATAAGACTCTGCGGAAAGAATGACATAGCTGGGACGTTTTTGCTCCGTGATTAACACAGGCTCAACTTTTGCTTGATCAAAGACTTCACCATGTTGATTTCTGGTTTGCGTCAGGGTATAGCTTTTCATGATCTCAAAAGATTGACTATTTTAGACATTATAGCAAAAATGGACAAATTACAGTATTTATACTATACCCAACATTTCCTCTAACACCTCCAAATCCGCCATAATTTCCCCTTCAATTAACTTTAACTTACCTAAAATCAACCCCGGAGACTCATAACTAACTTCCCCATATTCTACCTCCTTATAACGATTGATCGATAAATCATAACCATTTTTAACTATTTCCTCCTTCGCCACAAAAAAAGCCTTACTGCTGCGGTCAATATCTTTGTTTAGATTGCGATCGCGCCACTTAGCAATAATATCAGGAATATCATTTTCTTCCACAGGTTGACGCTTATCATCCAACGATAAACCATCCGCACCCATATCATAAAACCAAACCCCATCCGTACCTCCTACCCCCGTTTTAGTAAACATCAGCACCGCCGTAGAAACCCCAGCATAGGGCTTGAAAACCCCCGAAGGCATGGAGATCACCCCATCTAATTTATGATTTTCTACAAGGGTTTCACGCAGGGTTTTATGGGCATTAGACGAACCAAATAACACCCCATCCGGCACAATTACCGCCCCCCTTCCGCCTTTTTTTAATAACCGCAAAAATAACGCCGCAAACAATAACTCGGTTTTTTTGGTATTAATAATTTTGGTTAAATCCTTAGCAATGGTATTCGCTTCTAACGATCCCTTAAAAGGCGGATTTGCTAAGATTAAAGTAAAAGCTTCCGATACTTCTGAATGCTCCTCTGCTAAGGAATCCCTCGCCTCAATTTTCGGATCTTCGATGCCATGTAGCATCATATTCATACTGCCGATTCGCAACATGGTAGCATCAAAGTCAAAACCGTGAAACATCTCCTGATTAAAGTGCTTCTGATTAACAGGATTATGCAAAATATAGTTACCCTCACTATCTTTTTGCTGGCGCAAATATTCCGCCACCCCCACCAAAAAGCCCCCCGTCCCACAAGCGGGATCACAGATTACCTCATGGGCGCTAGGATTCATTAATTCGACAATCATTTGAATAATATGGCGAGGAGTGCGAAACTGTCCATTAGTTCCGGCGGTGGTGAGTTTTGATAACATATATTCATAAAGATCTCCCTGTAAATCTATATAGGTTTTATCTTGAGATTGACTCGCTTGTTGATTGAGTAATTCAAAGATTAGGTCAATTTGTGCTACTACATTTGCTAATAGGGCGGCGTTAGCAATTAAAAATACAGCATCCTTCATGTGTTGGGCATAAGTCCCCCCTTCCTTACCGATAGTTTTGATAAAAGGAAAGGCATAATCCCTGACCGTAACTAACATAGCAGCAGATTCTTGATGCTTAAATTCAGACCAACGATAATGATTATTTTCTGGGGTAAAAGTGGGATTTTCTAATGGCCCCCCTAAGCGTTTGATCTTCTTCTCTTGGGCTAATTGTAGGTCATCTAGGCGTTTAATAAACAGTAAATAGGATATTTGTTCAATCACCGACAGGGGGTTACTAATGCCGTTATTCCAAAAGGTTGTCCACAATTTATCAACTTTGGATTTTAACTCGCCTGTTATCATTGCTGGAGATCCCTGTATTGGTGCTTTCCTTATTATTATCAATCATTACCCGATCATTTTCAGATCAGTTATCAGAAATTTTCCACTTTCTACCTATTTCGTCCTAGGAGATGATTAATTTAAGGTTTTAATCGTTAAAACTTGGGGGGGTGTAGCATCGGGAGGATAACGAAAATCAACTCTCACAAACCGCGAGGATTTGGGGTTTAATTTGAGTTTAATTAAAGGATCAACAATTTGCCCCCGACGATGCCATAAATGCAAATATTTAATTACGGTTTTTCCCTGTTCATCTTCATATCTTAACCGAACCGTGCCCCGAAAAAACGGAAAATTTAACGGAGGTTGTCGAAAAATTAATCCATTTTTTGATAACTTTTCTTCCTTGAATGGAGTTTCTAAAGTAACTGCTACTGTTTGAGTTTTATCTGTTACATTGAATAGGGGAATCTGTAAATCATAGTGTACTCCATAATTACCATGAGATTGATATGCGGTATCAGGATAACGAACAATTAATGGTGCCACCTGCACTTGTTTTGTGCCTAATGTTCCCGCCCGGACTGTACTAATCGGAAAAGAAATTCCCTTTCCCCTATCAGGAATAGTCAGAAAATCTTTACCCTCATCTACTAAATCTGCTGACCATTTTGCCCCTTTTTGAATACCTGCAACTCGACTATAAATTAACTGGCCTCCTATTTGTTCTGGAGGAGTTGGAATTTTATCGCGAGGTTGTGCTAAACTAACATTGTCGAGTAACTGTTGCCATTCTTCTAAAGTTGGCGATCGCTCCTTACCATCAGGTTCTATTTTCGCAAATTGGGCTAAACTAGCCAGATAAATTGAAGCCGGGGGAGAATCTTCGGTTTTGCCCCGGACTTTTAACCGCATCAAGCTAGAACGTCCATTCACCGGACGCTCTAACCCCTTAACCGGAATCGGTAAACTCATCAACATTTGACTTTCCCCAGGGGCAATTTCCAGGGTTTTCGGAAATTCCGACTGCCGTTTTCCCCTTAACACATCATCAACAGCCCGAATTCCTGGCCCGGAATAAATCTCACCCTTGGAATTATCACTCATGGCAGGCTTTTCTTTAAACGGAGCATCAGGCTCCAATAAATAACTTGCCGCTTGTAATACTTCAACGGTAACAGGTTCATTATCGGGATTATGAACCATTAACCCCAAATACAAGGTTTTTAAATCCGGTGGAGTGTGGGTAAAATGATGTGTAAATACCTCAAACTCTCCCGTTAAACGATACTCTAAATGAGCTTCGGGATGACTCCGCCAGCCCCCCGGAAAGCTTGAGAGTAGAATTCCTTCGCGTTTCACCCATTCGGGACTATTGCTATTAAACATTAACACCTCATCCAGTTTCCCCGGCAAGGGACGGACTTCGGTTTCAGTAATAATTTCCTGGGGCGGCAAGGCATGGGCAAAGGGCAACCGAGGCAGCAGGGTAGGAAACCGTTCTAAAATCACCTCTTGCCGAAAAAAAATTCCTCCGACCGCTCCCCCCACCGCAGACAAACTAACAATTAAAATAGAAGTGATCCGATGTAAGGTTTGATCTTTCATTTATTCTGAAAGGTTGGTCTAATTTTTTTACCGTGAGTATTATGACTTTTTTTCCTCAGTATTCCACAGGCAGCGAAATTCGGCAAAAGTTTCTCAACTTCTATGCCGAAAAAGGGCATAAAATTCTGCCTAGTGCCTCCTTAGTTCCCGAAGACCCGACGGTTTTATTAACCATTGCCGGGATGTTACCCTTTAAACCGATATTTCTGGGACAGCGACAACCCGAATTTCCCCGCGCCACCACCTCCCAAAAATGTATCCGTACTAATGATATTGAAAATGTAGGCAGAACGGCCAGACATCACACTTTTTTTGAGATGTTGGGTAATTTTAGCTTTGGAGATTATTTTAAACAACAAGCGATCGCTTGGGGATGGGAAATTTCTACAAAAGTTTTTGAGTTACCGCCTGAACGTTTAGTGGTGAGTGTGTTTGAGGAAGATGACGAAGCTTTTGCCATCTGGCGCGACGAAATTGGGGTATCTCCCCAACGCATTAAACGCATGGGAGAAGCGGACAACTTCTGGAAATCTGGCCCCACTGGCCCCTGTGGCCCCTGTTCAGAAATTTATTATGATTTTCACCCCGAACGCGGCGAGGATAATATTGATTTAGAGGATGATTCTCGGTTTATTGAGTTTTATAACTTAGTATTTATGCAATATAACCGAGATAATGATGGTATTTTAACCCCATTACAGAATAAAAATATTGATACGGGCATGGGGTTAGAACGCATGGCGCAAATTTTACAGCAAGTTCCTAATAATTATGAAACCGATCTGATTTTTCCGATTATTAAAACGGCGGCGGAAATTGCCCAAATAGACTATCACAAATCCGATGATAAAACCAAGGTTTCCCTCAAAGTTATTGGGGATCATATTCGGGCGGTTGTGCATTTAATTGCCGATGGGGTTAATGCGTCTAATATTGGACGGGGTTATATTGTCCGGCGGTTAATTCGGCGGGTAGTTCGTCATGGTCGGTTAATTGGAATTAATCAGGAATTTACAACCTTGGTAGCTGAAACTGCAATTCAATTATCAGAAGCTATTTATCCCAATGTTCGTCAACGGGAAACCGCAATTAAAGCAGAGTTACAAAGAGAAGAAACCCGTTTCTTAGAAACCTTAGAACGGGGTGAAAAACTGTTAGCAGAAATTATTACCAAGGCGACCCCCACCAACCTCCCCCTTACCAAAGGGGAGGCTACAGATATTTCTTCCCCCCTTAATAAGGGGGGACTAGAGGGGGGTAATTCCGGTCAGGCGACCCCCACCAACCTCCCCCTTACCAAAGGGGAGGCTACAGATATTTCTTCCCCCCTTAATAAGGGGGGACTAGAGGGGGGTAATTCCGGTCAGGCGACCCCCACCAACCTCCCCCTTACCAAAGGGGAGGCTACAGATATTTCTTCCCCCCTTACCAAGGGGGACTAGAGGGGGGTAATTCCGGTCAGGCGACCCCCACCAACCTCCCCCTTACCAAAGGGGAGGCTACAGATATTTCTTCCCCCCTTACCAAGCAGGGACTAGAGGGGGGTCAAATTTCCGGCCAGGATGCTTTTGTTTTATATGACACCTACGGTTTCCCCCTAGAATTAACCCAAGAAATTGCCGAAGAAAATGGCTTAACTGTTGATATTAAAGGCTTTGAAACGGCAATGGAAGAACAACGCCGCCGTTCTCAAGATGCCCATGAAACTATTGATTTAACCGTTCAAGGTAGTTTAGATCAATTAGCAGAACATATTCACCCCACGGAATTTTTAGGCTATACGTTATTAACATCTGATGCCAAAGTTGAAGCGGTTTTAGTGAATGGAAAACCTGTAGAAACAGCAGAAGCGGGAATAGAAATTCAAGTAATTTTGAATAAAACTCCCTTTTATGCCGAGTCTGGGGGACAAATTGGCGATCGCGGTTATTTAAGTTATGGTGATACCGTAATTCAGATCGAAGATGTTAAAAAAGAATCTAATATTTTCATCCATTTTGGACGCATTGAACGGGGAATAGTTACCCCAGGAATGACCTTAACTGCCCAAATTGATCGCGCCTGTCGTCGTCGCGCCCAAGCTAATCATACCGCAACTCATTTGTTACAATCAGCGTTAAAATTAATAGTAGATCCCTCAATTTCTCAAGCGGGTTCTTTAGTGGATTTTGAGCGTTTACGATTTGATTTTAATTCTCCCAAGGGGTTAACCTCTGAAGAATTGCAACAAATTGAAGATCAAGTTAATAGTTGGATCACCGAAGCACATCCGGCGGTTATTGCAGAAATGGCGATCGAAGCCGCTAAAGCTAAAGGTGCGATCGCCATGTTTGGAGAGAAATATTCTGATATTGTGCGGGTGGTCGATTATTCCGGGGTTTCGATGGAATTATGCGGGGGAATTCATGTTAGTAATACCGCCGAAATAGGTCTATTTAAGATTATTTCTGAAACGGGAATTGCATCAGGAATTCGACGCATAGAAGCCGTAGCAGGACAATCAGTTTTAGATTATTTGAAAGTACGGGATACGGTGGTTAAGGAATTAGGCGATCGCTTTAAAGCTAAACCCGAAGAACTTCCCGAACGTATTACTAATTTACAACAGGAGTTAAAAGCAACTCAGAAACAATTAGAAGCAGTTAAAGCGGAATTAGCGATCGCCAATTCCCAACAATTATTAACCACTGCTGAAACCATTGGTGAGTTTAAATTAATTGTAGCAGAACTCCATGATGCCGATGCAGAATCCTTAAAAACCGCCGCAGAAAGGCTACAACAAAAGTTAGGAGAAAGTGCTGTTGTTTTGGGTTCAGCTACAACAGATGGTAAGGTTAATTTTGTGGTGGCGTTCAGTAAAACTGTTAATAATAAAGGCTTACAAGCGGGTAAATTTATCGGTGGTATTGCCAAAATTTGTGGCGGTGGTGGTGGCGGACGTCCGAATTTAGCGCAAGCTGGCGGTCGGGATGCAACGCAGTTAAAAGCAGCGTTGGAAAGTGCAAAAATTCAGTTAGTTGATGGGTTGAAATAAGTTAAGTTAACCCCTCCCCTGCTAGGAGAGGGGCTTTTTATATTTTTAGATTTAGAAAGGATAGCAACTATGGCCTCAACTGTAAAAGTTTATTTTGATAAAGAAGGCGATTTTTTAGAAGTTTTATTTTCGGATCAACCGGGTTATATGCGAGAAACCGATAATGATGCGATTATGGAACGAGTGGATGAAGCCGGAAATTTATTAGGGTTTTCTGTATTAGCTGTGAGTCAGTTATCAACAGATCAACCATTAGTGGCTCAGTTAGTAGCGGGTGCTAAAATTTAAGTTTTTAGGTAGATATTGTTAACAAAACCTAACACCAAATTTAGCACAAGCTGGCGGTCGGGATGCAACGCAGTTAAAAGCAGCGTTGGAGAGTGCAAAAAAGATTCACCTTCTTCTAAATATGAAGAAGAACCTCCATTATACAAATTTTTAAATATTAATAATTAGTAAGCTGTTAATTATCTAAATTTTCGAGGCTGTCCAAGCCAATAAGGGGTTTCAGCCTCTAAAATATGCAGTTTAAATGCTCAACAGTTCATTAAATACTAACTGTAACAACTTCTATAATCACATCTTTCCCTACTGAAAAGCAATGCAGATATACTGTATTGTAATATTAGAAAATTAATTATTTCCACTGAAAAAAATATTTCTAATTGACTTCAATAAAAAGAACCCCCCTCAATATTGATTCAGGCGGGTTCATTCTTATTCCAAAAAAGCCAATAAAATTAAGGATTGGCGGCTTGGGCAGCTAGAATTTGTTTGAGTTTTTCTAATTCATTAGCCCAACGAGGATCGGGTTGGAAGGAATCATCACCGCTAGTTCTCGATGTAGAAGTTTGACCCCCGGAAGAATGCTTAGATTTTTTATTCCGGTTTTTACCACTACCGCCACTTTTAGGCATATTACCCGATGATTTAATCGGTTGTTGAACTGGCTGTTGCTGTTGTTGGGGCTGATCATCTTCCCCACCGTTTTCACCCTCACCAACACCGTCACCTTTTCCTTTTTTCCGAGGTAATGCTTTCTCTATTTTTAGAGCATTTTCTCTAAACATTACCCCATTATATTTCTCAACAATTTGATCCGCGACTTCATCAGTCTGCACCGTTACAAATCCAAAACCCCGACATTTGCCAGTTTTGCGATCGGTAATCACCTTAGCAGAAACGGTATCTCCTTCTTCTGCAAAGACATCTTGTAATTCTTTGCGTTCCAATTCTTTAGGAAGATTACCAATATAAAGACGAACGGACATAAGTAGAACCTCCAAGTTAAATGAAAAATAAGTAAACGAAATCATCCCCAACCTGTGTCGTTTAAAAACACAAGTTGAGGATCAACCCCCAAGCCATCAGCACTTGGGTTGGTTAAATTAAACTCAACAACCAACTTCATCTTAAAATTAAGATAAAGTCCTATTATTCTCTCCATGTTGAACTTATCATGTAGGGAAAGCGGGTTTGCTAGGTTGTCTTGTAAACTTTTTGCCATCTGTCAAAACTTAATGCTATAGAGTCTTGTTATCTCTGTGTTCAAAAATAGATTTAACTTCCTATAGCTAAAACCATATAAAGTTAACTCACCGGATGTTAACTTCCTGACTTTGCATTGCCAATAGTTGATTACAGCATTCAACAAAAATTGGATCACTTCTTTAAGTTGCTGCTTCGCCTCGTATTAGTCAGGCTATTGAATGGAACCTAGAACCTTTGCTATTGGGTTTTCCAGTACCGGATCATCATAAGACAATCCCTAGGATAGCACATCATGGAACATAGTTCTAGGGTTCTGCCAAGATTTTTGTATTTGATTTGGCAAACTTTCTGAACTTTCATCAACAGAGTAATCAGAATAACTCTATCCAAAAAGGAATAAGGTTGTTTTGACTCTTTGGTTAAAGAATGTATCACTAATCGGTCAAAAAAAGCAATCTTTCTGGATCAACTTCTTTTTACCAGCCTCCTTGAGATGCTAGATAAACCCCCGATAGGGTTAGAATAACGGCTAAAATCGTTGACCACAGGGGATGTCCGCCTCGTAGCACTGTCCTAGAATCGGAGGTTTCTAAGGTTTCCACATCCACCCAAGGTATCGCCCCCCGTCGCCACCATCCCGTTACCTTAATATTTTGAGTGATTAATTCATGGGGATGACGAATTCTAGGCAAAAAATTGGTCAGGGGGGTTTTTTCGGGGAGATAATGGAGTTTGATAATTCCGCTTGGGGTTTGTAGGATTAAATCTTGAGCAAAGGTATTTCTTAAACCCCTTCGACCGAGGAGTTGACCCCTTAAACAAATCGGTTGACTATCAACGGGAATAGTCTGGGGGTTGCTCACCAAATCTGATAAGTTAGGTTGATTTAAAATATTAGGGGGTTTGATTTCAGGAAAAAAATAATTAATCCGAGTTAAAATACCTAAACCACAACCAATGGTAATTGAACCTGCCATAATCCAATAGTCTCCCCATAACCATTCTAACTGCCATAGTCCTAAAAGAGAACAAACTCCTCCCATTAACCAAATGATTCCCCCAATGATCATTCCGGCGGGAATACCAAAAAACGGTGCTCCTTGTAGTAATAATGGGGAATTGTTGGTGAGTAATTTGGGGGGTTTAGCTGGGGTAATATTCGATAGATCAAATTCGGGTTCTAATTTCCAATAATTCGCATAAAGACCGAGGATTTTTAAGCGTTCTCCGATTAGGGGATGGGATTGATTTAAGGTTAATTCGGGGGTGTAACAATTAGTTAAATCCCAGGTTAATAAAGAATTGATTGATCTGTAAGCTGTTAAACTACCAAAGGTTAAAGCTTGTTGATGATTAATCGGAATCAATCTATCGAAAGATTCTAAGATAAAGTTAGTTTGTCCTTGATTTTGAATAGTTTGGGATAATTTCATCGTTATTTTTAACAACGCACGACTTAAAGCATTAGGATTTCCAGTCAGGTTACAAGCAATGCGATCGCTATAATAAACTCGACGACGGGATAAATACAAGGAGGGAAATCTTAAAAGTTTATATAATCCATAACATAAAGGACAAATAAAAATAGCGATCGCATTCAAAATTTGATATAAAATACCTCGGATACTGGCTGGAATCGGAATATTAAGATTGGGTAATTTTTCGGTTAATTCTGCTAAATACCAATAAATTAAATAGGGAATTTGACTGACCAGGGTAGCAAAAGACATCACCGCGAAATCCCATTCCCCAATGGTGGCAATTTCCCTGGCAAAAATCACAGCAATTTCATCTTCTGTTAATTGGTCTAATAATCCTTGACTTACCACTATTCGGGCAAATCGTCGTAAACTTCCATAGGAAAAAATTACCGGATCATCAATGGGTAATAGTTTAATTTGAGGAACTTTAAATTTTTTCTTTTGACAATAATTTCTTAATAGTTTATTGGTTTCTTGACTCTGATTAAATAATGTGGTTAAAGGTAAAAGTTTTAATCCATAACTAAGTTTAAGTAGTCCATCCCATAACCAAGGAGAGAATAGAAATAAACCGAATATTGTGATATAAACTGTTTGAGTTGGGTTATAATAAAATAAAGGAATAGGTTGTACAATAGGCAGCCAAGATAAACCATCATTCGTGAGTTTCATTAATTCCTCTAATAAACGAGGAGTTAACCAAATAATTGCTAAAACAGTTAGGAAAAGTTCAGCAAACAATCGGGAAGTTTGCCAAATCCAACCTACAGCAAAAATAAATAAAATAATCAAAACAATTTGCCAAGGTTGACGGGATAATTGTTCCCAAGTATTTAAAATAGGTTGCCAAATCCAAATTTGATTTAAACTATTATTAATAAAAGCAAAAATAATCGGAATAAACCAAGTTAAACCGACAGCCATTAATAATTGTTCTAGTTTAAAAAGACTCGATTGTAAGGGTTTAAGCTGTTGCCAATTCGTAGCTCGTCCCGCTTGTCGCCATTGCCATTCTTGAACTGGGGGAGGGGGAGGAGGTGAAATAATTTCCGGTTCTAAATTAATCGGAGAAACGGGAATTTTTGCTTTAGAATTTGGGGGGATTTTTTCGGTTTTTTTGATATTTAAAGGCGTGGGTTGAGATAAAGAAGGATTCGGAGAATTTTTCGGAGGTGCTGGGGAAGAAAGTTTGGGAGTTTTAGCTAGAGTTGATTTAGCTTTTGTGGGTTGTAGATTAGGATTTAAGGGGATAAAACCCGTTTCTGAAATAGGGGGTAATTCTGAAGATTGAGGTTCAATATTAGGGTTAATATTTTGGGGTTTAGGGGGATTGCGTTTTAATAATTTTCTTAAATAATCCGTAGCCCAATTTTTAATATTTTCCTGCTGAGATTGAGTTAAACTCTGACATAAATTAATCGCTAATTTAGTATTTCCTGTGCGTTCATAGGCAATCACTAACCCCATTTGCGCCTTGAATTGACCCGAATCCTGAGATTGAGCAATAGGTTCTAAAAAAGCGATCGCCTGTTGATAATCCTTCTGTTTTAATGCAGCTAATCCCGATGCTAAATCCGATGAATTGGGGGGTAAATTGGAGGAAGACATAGGAGAAATTAAAATTAAAACAAATTAACATTAACCGTTTCAGGGGAAATCCATACCCGGAAATCATAAAAATGATTGATTCGATCTCATCTAAAGGGTTAAAAATTGACGAAAAGCATAATAAATCCTATTGTACCCATTTTCTCGATTAAAATATCTTAAAATTCCTTTGATATAATATTTTGATCAACTTTATTCTAGGAAAAAAAAATTAAACCTGACCTTTGATCCCCAGGAGATGATAAAATGGCTTGGCTCAAAATCAGCTATTATGGATACAAATTCCTTATTTCTAGCATTTCAATTTACCTCTCCCGGCCCCATCATCTTTGAAATTGGGCCGTTATCAATTCGGTGGTATGGCTTGTTAATTGCCTCGGCGGTCTTGATTGGAGTATCCTTATCTGGGTATCTTGCCAGTCGTCGCCAAATTGATCCCGAACTCATAGGAGATTTAGCGATTTGGTTAGTGATTGGGGCGATTCCTTTTGCTAGACTATATTATGTGGTATTTCAATGGGAAAGTTATGCCCAGAATCCCGGTAATATTATTGCAATTTGGAAGGGGGGAATTGCCATTCATGGAGCAATTATAGGCGGATTAATAGCGACTTTACTATTCGCTAAAATCAAACAAATTCCCTTTTGGCAATTAACCGATATAATTGCCCCTTCCTTGATTTTAGGTCAAGCTATCGGCAGATGGGGTAACTTTTTTAATTCTGAAGCCTTCGGAAGTCCAACGGACTTACCTTGGAAACTCTATATTCCGCCGGAGCGTCGCCCTGATGGTTTTGAATCCTACGAATATTTTCACCCGACTTTTTTGTATGAATCCCTGTGGAATTTAACTATATTTGCCCTATTAATTACCTTATTTTTAAAAGGTTTAAAAGGCAAATATATTTTAAAACCAGGGACAATATTCTTGGTCTATTTATTGACCTATAGTAGTGGTAGAATTTGGATTGAAGGATTACGCACGGATAGTTTAATGTTGGGATCTTTAAAAATTGCTCAACTGGTCAGTTTAACGGGAATGATGTTAGGGTTATTCGGTTTAATTTGGTTATATGGATTGAAGCGAACCTTACCCGATATTGTACAGAAATCCCATCCCTCGGAATCCGAATAAAAAAGCCCTGACAATTGAGTCTAGGGCTTTAACCAGGGTGCATCTACCATTCTTGTCTTCTCGGTAAATCAATTCAGATCCGGAAAAAGTAAAAATCTAGCATCAATTTCAAGAAATTTAGAACCTTATGGAACCCGATATCCGATTACTCAAAGCTGCGGTTTATATTGTTGGGGCTGGCCCAGGTGATCCAGAGTTATTAACTGTGAAAGCTCAAAGATTATTAGCCTCGGCGGATGTGATTGTATTTGCCGATTCTTTGGTTCCTCAACAGATTTTAAAAGGGGTTAAAGCGGATGCAGAATTAGTTAAAACCTCTGATAAAACTTTAGAAGAAATTGTTCCTTTTATGATTGAACGAGTTGATAAAGGGTATTCTGTTGTTAGATTACATTCGGGTGATCCGAGTTTATATGGGGCTATTTATGAACAAATACAACAGTTAATAGAAGCAGAAATTGAGTTTGAAATTGTCCCTGGAATTAGTGCTTTTCAAGATGCAGCAGCCAAATTAAAAATAGAATTAACTATCCCAGAATTAGTCCAAACGATTATTTTAACCAGGGTGAGTGGGAGAGCAACTGGTGTTCCTGCGGATGAGGAATTAGAAAGTTTAGCGGCTCATAAAGCCAGCTTATGTTTATATTTGAGTGCGCGTTATGTGGAAGAAACTCAGCAAAAGTTAATCAAATATTATCCCCCAGAAATGCCGATTGCTATTTGTTATCGTTTAGGATGGCCTGATGAGAAAATACGGGTAGTTCCCTTAGAAAAAATGGCACAAGTGACCCAGGAAGAAAACTTAATTAGAACTACATTATATGTTATTAGTCCTGCGTTAGCAAAAACTCCCCATACTTCAACTTTAAGATCTAAATTATATAACCCGGAACATTCCCATTTATTCCGTCCTTTATCTTGATTTATTCTCTGATAAAAAAAGACTTTGCCTCTACAAGTTCTATCTATTGTGTGTTTATGAATTTTAATCAAAAAAATATTATTATTACCGGTGGTTCGAGTGGAATTGGTAAAGCAACGGCTCAATTATTAGCAAGTTTAGGTGCAAATTTAACAATTATTGCTAGAAATCAAAAAACTCTCGACCAAGCTAAAATAGAAATTGAAGCAGTAAAATTATCTCAAAATCAGAAGGTTTTTACCCTTTCGGCGGATGTTTCTGTACGGGAAGAAGTGGAAAATATAATAGAAACAGTAATTAATCTTTTGGGGAGTGTGGATATTTTAATTCTCTCGGCGGGTATGGCATATCCTGGTTATTTTCAAGAACTTCCTATTGAAATATTTGAACAAACAATGGCTGTTAATTATTGGGGATCTCTGTATTGTATTCGAGAGATTTTACCTAAAATGATCGAGCAAAAATATGGTAAAATTATTATAATTTCATCGGGAGCGGGATTAATTGGGATTTATGGTTATACAACCTATAGTCCAACTAAATTTGCTTTAAGAGGGTTAGCAGAATCCTTGCGCGGGGAATTAAAACCCTTGGGAATACAAGTTTCTATTGTTTATCCTCCTGATACAAATACCCCGCAATTAATTAGTGAAAATAGAACAAAACCTTTAGAAACAAAAGCAATTACGGGAACTGTTAAACCTTGGGAAGCAGAAGATATTGCTCAAGAAATTATTCGAGGAATTAATAAAAATAAATTTGCGATCGCTCCGGGATTAGAAATGAAATTTTTAAATTATTTCCATAGTTTGTTATTTCCCTTATTAAATCGCTATTTTGATCGCCTAATTCAATCAATAAAAGGTTAAGAAAATGTTAAATGTCATTAAATTAAACATGGATTGGTCAATTCAAAAAAATAATCAATATAATTGTTGAATTAAATTGCTAAATTTGCTATAATTAATCCTAGATTGTTATTTGATCAATCAGATTAATCGCAGATATTGCTGAATATAGTCCCCTGTTTACAACTGTTAATTGAGGAGAGAAAATGATCAAACCTTTACACCACAGAACAAAAATTGTTGCGACTATTGGCCCTGCTAGTAAATCCCCAGAGATCATCCGTCAAATGGTGAATGCGGGAATGAATGTCGCCCGATTAAATTTTTCCCATGGTAGTTATGAAGATCATGCGGAAATGGTAGGATTGTTGCGGCAAGTTTCCAAAGAATGCAATGCCCCGATTACTTTATTACAAGATTTACAAGGCCCAAAAATTAGAATTGGTAAGCTACCATCGGAAGAAATAGAATTAGTTCAAGGAGAATTATTAACCTTAGTTCCCTTAGATAATTTTGACAATCAACCGAATACAGCCCCCATTGATTATTCCTATTTAGCAGAAGAAGCCGACCTCGGAGCGCAAGTTTTACTAGATGATGGATTATTAGAATTAAAAATAGAAGAAATTCAGGGAAATGCCGTTATATGTAGGGTGATTGAAGGGGGAATCCTAAAAAGTCGAAAAGGAGTTAATTTACCGAGTCTAATTTTGCGTCTTCCCTCCTTAACGGAAAAAGATCAACAGGATTTAGATTTTGGAATTTCCCAGGGTGTAGACTGGGTTTCTTTGAGTTTTGTTCGCCGTGCGGAGGATGTTCAAGCCTTAAAAGCATTATTAATTGAAAAGGGCGCATCGGATATTCCGGTCATGGCAAAAATTGAAAAACCTCAAGCGATCGCCAATTTAGAATCTATTATTAATGAATGTGATGGTTTAATGGTAGCACGGGGGGATTTAGGGGTAGAAATGAGTCCTGAGAAAGTGCCATTATTGCAAAAACAAATCATTCGGATGTGTAATCAAAAAGGGATTCCAGTGATTACTGCTACCCAAATGTTAGATAGTATGATTCACAGTGCACGTCCCACCCGTGCAGAAGCAAGTGATGTTGCGAATGCAATCATTGATGGTACGGATGCGGTCATGTTATCTGGAGAATCTGCTGTTGGTAAATTCCCAGTGAAAGCAGTACAAATGTTATCCAGAATTGCCAGTGATGTCGAACCGGAAATCGAGTTTAAAAATTATCCTCCGGTGATGTCCGATGAAACTCATGCTTTAAGTGAAGCTTTAAATACGATTGATAAAGTCTTGAATTTGCATTGTATTGTTGCTTATACCAGCACAGGATATACGGCTATTTTAGCAGCAGGAGAACGACCTAAAGTTCCCGTTATCGCCCTAACTCCCAATCTAAAGGTTTATCACCGTTTAAACTTAGTTTGGGGCGTTAAACCGATTTTATTAGAACATCAAGTGGACTCTTTTGAAGGATTAATTGATCTCGCCCAAACTAAATTATTAGAAGGGCTATTAGCTCAAATTGGGGATAAAATATTAATTATTGGAGGTGTTCCAACCAAGAAAGCAAAAGGCACAAATTTCTTGAAGATTCACACAATTGCCGATTAAGCTATTAACAAAACCGAAAAGTACGGATTGAAGATGATTACGCAGATTAACACAGATTAAAATCCGTGAAATCCGTGAAATCCTCTTAAATCCGTGATCCCCATTCCCTATTATCGCTTTTTCGCTTCTTGAGGTGTAGATTGTCTGACTAACTCTAGGGTAGAACCAAAAATGAAACCCATTGCCGCCCCTGCTATAGCATAAGTCCGGGGAGCCCTTGACTGACTATAACCTAAGTCCAAGGCGGGGCCGATATTACAGCATTGATAGTGTTTCTCGCTGTATTTAGAAGCACCTAGTCCGGCAATTGTACCTACTATCATCATCATCATTCCAGAAAAAATTACCAGTCGCATATTCATAATGACCTGCCTTGGATAACCCTAAATATAATTTTTTGCAATCATAGCCTTATATTCTAAAAGTAGCTCTATTTTTCAGTTTTTCAACTATATTTTTAATCTTGTTTACAAAAATTAAAAAAAGTTGATGCAACTTGTAGAATTTTAGAGGCTTAATCTTTGATAAATGGGGGCTTTCCTTGTTAGTATAAAATACTGATATATTCAACTGACATACTGAAAATATAAGTTTTTATGGGAACTATTAATCAGCAGACTACAAATTATATATAGATTAGGTATTCATGCGTTCGTAAATAGCAGAAGCGGCCGGAGAATAACGGGTGAGATAGCTAAAAATCCAGAATTTGATACAAGAATCAATAATCACGGGAACCGTTGCAATAAAAGCATTCACCGCTACTCTACTTTCTGGGAGTCCAAAATGAGCGATCGCACCTTCTAATAAAACTTCCCATCCCTGAAAATATTTATCTTCTAGGGCTTTAATTTCTTGGGCGCTTTGATAAGCGGATTCTAAGAGTTGAATTTGTCTTTGACTCAACCAGTGATTAAATCCATTGAAATTCATAAATTCTCCAGATCAATCAACACCGCAACTAATTAAACGAGCAATAAAATAAACCGCCATTTTTCCCCCGTATGGCGATCGCCACCATCCAGAAGGATGACACCCCACAGGAGCTTCTGAACTAAAATCAAGATCTTCATAATCTAATAACTTATTATTCACGCTCCATCCAAATTCAGCCTCCATCGCCTGTAAAACTTTCATATCAATATCAGAAATATCATCATTTCCTCCCAACCGGGTATAAATTTGTTGTTGAACACTAAAGCCAAAACGATCTTTACTGTAACTCATCCATAGTTGATCAAGTAGACTTAATGCACTACAGGGAAAAATCATAATCTCATCAGGAATAATATCGTCTAGGCTATTTTTATTCATGATTTCTAACATAATTCTTGTGGTTTCTTGATCTGCTTCTTTCCAATTTCCAGCTTCTAAAAAATCCCGTAATTTTTGGTATCGGTATACATCCGTTAATAATAATAACGCTTTATCTAACTTCTGTTCTAAGCGTTCAACTCGTTCTAATAAAGCATCTAAACTCAAAGGTTGAGATTGAGGTTTAGACTGTTTGGGTTGTTGCGATGCGTTTGACATATTTTATAGAGGATTGATGATTGAAAGTTTACGACTAACCATAGCCATCATAATACCTGTTAACTTCGGCCCAGTTTTTTTATCATTTATACAACTAAACTAGCCCATTGCATAACCCGTAAATTGGCGTTTGAAAGGGGAATGAAAACCCAGAATAATATCTGAAGTTGGTACGCCCATATCCACCAATCTCTGGGCAACAGAGTCTTCAGTCCCATTATACTGAATCCAAATTTTGCCCTCTTGAATATCAAAGTGTATCACCGGGCCAAATACCCGCTTATCTCCTTGCCAACCCACATAAGCGAGTTGATAATGGTCATGTTCACTATCAAAGATTAACTCTGCCTTCACCGTATCCTCAGTCGTTGCGATCTCGGCGTGTTCGGTCAGAATTTGTTTAATCAATTGTCGATAATGTTCTACTTTATCCATTGCTTAATCTCCTCTAATTTTGGATCATAAATTATTAGCTTGACTTGGTAACGTCTCAAAGCACGTTGGATGAAAGAAAGTTGAAAAAAATCCTTATAAGTTTCAGAAGGAATTGCTAAATAAACAATGCGCTCCGGTTCTTTTTCTTCCAGGGCTTGACAATAGTTAAGATATTGTCCCAAGGCAGTGTGAAAAGAGCTAATATCAGAGTCTCCAATAAAGCTTTTAATTTCTACAGCAATTTTTTCGGAATCTTTTTCTGCACCGATCGCACTTTCTGCCGCCAAATCAATTTGTAATTTTATGGATTCGCTAATGCGAAAAAGCATTCGCTTTTGATACCATCCCTTCCCCATATATCGTTCGTTAGCTACTTACTGGATTTCTACCTCTCCAGAGATATATGGGGATTACTTCGTTCCGATTACACATTTGTTTGAAATCTTTAGCGTGATGCTATCCACCGGGTTTATTGGGCGGTGCTTATAAGTCGGAGAATGGAACCGCTTATGCCCTATCCTTGCCTTTTGGCTTGGTGCTAATCAGTCTTTTACCGTATTTTTAACGGGTTTAATCTTGATTTAGCCATTGCACCATTTAAAATTACGATGGTTCAGACACATCTTTGCTTTCGCTACGCATAGACTTCTTGCTCGATAGTTACTGGATTTGGCTTCTAGTAGTTCTACCTTTTAACCCCGCTTTAGCCTGATGGATGCTACCCAAACAAACTAGGGGTTATGCTTTCACCTCAGCACTTGAGGGATGGGACTTGCCGCATGGTGGCTCACCCATAAATGTAATCAGTTATCACCAGTCTTAACAACTGGGTTAACCGTCCCATAATCTTTTCAGCTTATTTTTGGTTAAACGAATCGCACCCATCCATCTTTAATTAAAGCATTTCTAACCTGTTGATGGAAAACATCTTTAGCCATTGTGGATGCTAGTCCTCCTAACCGGGTTAACTTGAGTCTATCATGATTGATCGGTAACAATTTAGGGTTTACTTAAACTGCTATCTGGTTGAATAGAACCATTATCCGAGGTGGCTAAAGTCTCAGAAGTTTTACCCGGAGAATGGGGATCTTCCGGTGGAGAGGGAGGTTGATTTTTATCCGATTTATTGTTATTAGATTTATCGGATTTTTTCCCTTTCAGAAAACGTTCTTCTAGGGTTTTAACCGTAATATAAAGGTTTGGAGTAATTAACAAACTTAATAGGGTTCCTGCTAATAAACCCCCAAAAATAGCCGTACCCAATGACCAACGACTACTAGAACCCGCACCAGAAGCAATAACTAACGGCCAGAACCCGATCAAACTAGAAATAGCAGTCATTTGAATCGGTCGGAACCGTTGTTCCCCCGCTTGAATTGCGGCTTGGGTAATACTTAAACCCTTGTCCCGCAGTTGGTTGGCAAACTCCACAATCAGAATCGAGTTTTTAGAAGCCAAACCAATCAACATCACCAAGGCCACCTGCACATAAACATCATTAGTAATCAGGGGCCAGACCGTCCCTTGCAAGAGAACATTCGACCGGAACCAAACCGCGGCCATCGCTCCCAAGACCGCCAGAGGCACCGATAACATAATAATCATCGGATCAATATAACTTTCGTACTGGGCTGATAGCACCAGAAAAGCCATAATAAATGCTAATCCGAAAATTAAAATCGCCGCCCCCCCAGAAGACTTTTCTTCCAAGGCGCTACCCTGCCAAGCATAATCAAAACCGGGGTCTAAGACCTCAGAGGCTAATTTTTCCATAACAGCGATCGCTTGACCCGTACTAAATCCAGGAGCCGGGTTTCCTTGAATTAGCATGGAACGGAAGATATTAAAATGGTTAATAGTTTCTGGCCCGACAAAATCCGTGAGTTTCACCAAATTACTCAGGGAAATCATCTCTCCATCCCGGGAACGCACATATAATTGAGTAATATCCTCCGGTCGGGCGCGGAATTGTTTTTCCGCTTGAGCCACAACCCGATATTGACGTTGACCTAAAACAAAGTCATTAATATATGATGACCCCAAATAGGTTTGTAAGGTACTAAAGATTTGGTTCACATCCACATTCAAAGCATTAGCGCGATCGCGCAATACCTCAACCCTTTTCTGAGCCTTACTAGCAGAAAACTGACTAAATACCCCGGCAAAAGTCGGATTAGCATTAGCCGCTCCAATTAAACGATTGCCATTTTCCACTAAGGATTGAATCGGTAAATTTCCGGTTGTATCTAATAACTGAAATTCAAAGCCTCCGGTGGTACTCAAACCCTGCACCGGGGGAGCATTCACCGCAAAGGCTTGAACTTCAGGAATAGATTGTAACGACCCATTTAATCGTCTTAGAACCCCAAACACCGATTGAGAGGCATCCGGTCGCTGATCCCAAGGTTTGAGTAACACAAAAGCAATCCCCTGACTGGGATTCTGTCCCTCAAAACCAAACCCAGGAATCGCAAACACACTTTCAATTTCAGGAATTGCCAAAGTCCGATCCACAATTTGTTCAGCAGCCCTAGCGGTATAGTTGAGGGACACCCCATCAGGAGTCCGAAAGATCACGATTAAATAGCCCTGATCTTCTTCTGGGACAAACCCCGATGGCACTTGTTGATAAACAAATACCGTTGCTGCTAACCCGGCCACAAATATAATCATCACCAAAGCATTAATCTTGGTGAGAAAGGTAACAACTCCAGCATATTTTTCCTGTACCCACCCAAAACCTCGGTTAAATTGGTCAAAAAACCACCCCAAAGGCCCCCCGGTTTTCTTTTGGCGACGTAACAATAGCCCTGCCATACTAGGAGAAAAGGAAAGGGCATTAAAGGTAGAAAACACCACCGCAAAAATAATTGTCACCGCAAATTGTTTATAAATTACCCCCGTTGTTCCTGGGAAAAACAAGACCGGAACAAACACCGCCAGCAAAACAATCGAGGTGGCAATGATCGCCCCGGTCAGTTCTGACATGGCATCTAGGGCGGCTTGCAGAGGTTTCATCCCTTGTTCAATTTTGATCATCACCGCTTCGACAACCACGATGGCATCGTCCACGACTAAACCTGCGGCTAAGGTACAAGCAAATAGGGTTAAAGTATTTAGTTCCAGGCCCAGGGCTTTCAACCCAGCCATCGCCCCAATCAGAGCCACGGGAATAGCAACGGCAGGAATTAAGGTGGCTCGCCAATCCTGCAAAAATACAAAAATCACCAGCACCACTAGGGCAATAGCCATAATCAGGGTAATTGCCACTTCCCTCAGAGACACATTAATAAATAGGGTGGTGTCATAGGCAATCTGGCTGTTAACGCCCGGTGGGAAATTTTTACTCAGTTCCGCCATTGTGGCTTTAAGTTGGGCGGCGGTTTCTAGGGCATTACTACCCGGAAGTTGATAAATCCCCAAACCCACTGCCGGTTTGCCATTATAGGTCGATTCCAAATCATAATTTTCTGCCCCTAACTCGGCTCGGCCCACGTCCTTAATGGTGATTAACTCTCCACTGTCGGTGGTTTTGAGTACCATTTGTTCAAATTCCTCGACGGTGCGGAGGCGACTAGCAGCCTGTAGGGGAATTTCAAAGAGTTGATCGGCGGGTGTGGGTTGTTGACCGATTTTTCCGGCCCCTACCTGGACGTTTTGTGTTCTTAATGCTGAGGCCACATCCTGGGCCGTTAATCCCCTGGCGGCCATTCGAGATGGATCAAGCCATAGCCGCATGGCATATTTGCGCTCTCCAAAGATTGTCACCTGACCCACCCCAGGAACCCGGCTCAATTGGTCAACAATAAAAAGATCAATATAATTACTAATAAATGTGGTGTCATATATCGGTTTTCCGCTTTCGTCTGTATCAGAATAAAAACCGATCACCAATAGAATACTAGGGGATGACGCCTGCACCGAAAGCCCAATTTGCCTGACAACATCAGGTAAATTAGACTCAGCCTGAGCGACTCGGTTTTGAACGTTAACTTGGGCAATATTCCGATCAACATCATTGGGAAAAAACACGGAAATATTACTGATGCCGTTATTTCCCGTACTGGAGGAAAGATATTTCATCCCCTCCACCCCGTTAATTTCCCTCTCGATGATCGTGGTCACGGTGGTTTCCGTTGTTTCCGCATCCGCCCCAGTGTTGACCCCAACAATACTAATTTGGGTATTCGCCAGGTTAGGAAGTTGAGTAATCGGCAGCAGGGGAATCGAGATAGCACCCACCAAAATAATCAGGATACTACAGACTGTCGTTAGGACAGGTCGTTTAATAAAGGTTTGAACAAACAGAAGCATAGCAATCTTCTCAGGGGTTGGCAGTTAGTGGGGGGTCGGCAATTAACCAGGTAATTTATTGTTTTCCTGGTGAGGGGGCATCGGTGGTGCGTTGCTGTTTTTTATCCGTAATGGGTGTGCCATCTCGTAACTTGACCACGCCATCTATAACCACTTTTTCTCCGGTTTTTAAACCCGAGCGAACTTCAAAGCTCTGATCTTGAATACTGCCTAACTGCACGGGTCTTTGTTTAGCGATTAATCGAGTGTTCCCGTCCTGAGTTTGTTCTTGGGCGACAAAGACAAAACTTTGATCGCCAACTCGACTAATCGAAGTTACGGGAACGGTGATTCCCGATTGTTGTTCCCAGATTACCTTAGCACGGACAATTTGATCGGTTCGGAGTCTATTATTACGGTTATCATAAATCGCTTTAACTAAAATAGTTTGGGTTCCTGTCCCCGCACTGGGGGAAATATAGGACACCTGGGAGGTTCCGATTAATGCTCCGGTTTCTTGAGATCTAAGCTCGACTAAAGTTCCTGATCTAATTTGGGAAAGGCGTTCAATGGGAATATTAATTTGAACTTCTAATAAATCATTTTGTCGAATGGTGGTAATTGTAGTTTGACTATCGACAAAATCTCCAGCTTTGACCATTACCTCCCCGACTATCCCATCAATCGGGGCATTGATTTGATAATATCCCAATTGGATTTGTCCAGCCGTTGCGGTTGACCGAGCTTGGTCAATATCGCGCTGGAGTCTTTGTACCTCAGATTCTTGAGCCACAATCACCTTTTCTTGACTGGCGATTTGAGCGCTCAGGGTTGAGACTTGACGATTATAATTCTGCGAGGCACTTTCAACTTTGGCTCCAGAAGCATCGATCCGTCTTTGTTGCGTCTCAATTTGGGTATTTAAGGTGGAAATTTGACGTTCTAGGTTTTGTTGGGCCGTTCTTACCCGCGCCTGGAGGGACATAATCTCCCGTTCTTGAGCGGCAAAATCCGATTCCGTTGCTTGATAGTCGCGCAATTTTTGATCGTAGATTTCTGAGGATACGACCCCTTGGTCATACAGTTCTTTATAACGATCATAAGCTCTTTTTCGTTCATCCATAATCGCCCGTCGGCGATCGCGTTCCTTGATTCCCACCTGTACATTCTCTTGGGCGGTTTTTAGCTCATCGGCAACGGAGGTATATTCTAATTCGTACTCTAATCGCTGTTTTTCATTTTTTTCGGCGGCGAGGCTTTGTTGAGCATCTTGTAAATCCGCTTCTTGGGATTGATAGGTCAGTTGAGCCTGTATTCGCTGTAATTCTGCTCGTTGGGCATCCAAATTAGCCCTAGCACTATTGAGTTGGGCGATTCTGGAGCTCACAGTGGCTAATTGACCCTCATAATTCGCCTGTTGTTGTTGTCCGTCAATTGCAATTAAGGGAGTATTTTGGGAAATGCGATCGCCTAAGCGGACAAAAACCTGTTTCACTAAGCCATTAACACGGGGTTGAATCACCGCATTCTCAATTCCTTCGACCCTGGCATTAAATTCGCTGGTATCTCTAACATTACTCATGCCTACGGTTGCTAACCTGACCGTGACGGGTGGAGGAGCCGCCGCTTGGGGTTCACCTCCACAAGCACTCATCAGAAAGCTAGTTAGGATGAGAGGAAAATAGGAATTCCAAGATGCTAGACGCTTGTTCATGGTTTTGTCGAAAACGGGAAACGGAGAATAGACTCAATTGAGAATATTGGAAGTTTATTATAGATGATGTTTTGATGATTTTGGGATCAGCAAAATAATTCTTATCACTCAGTTTGATCATTTAAAGGTACTCTTGTTGTTAAATAAAATAGTGCCCCAAACAAAGGAATTAAGCTAATCCACTCCAATATTACAGATTTTTCCATTCCTCTTCTAGCTCGATCATCTGTTAATAAAACCGGAAACAGAAGACTTAACAATAAAAAGTCCAGACTCATAACGTGAATAAAACGGCTAGTTTGCCACTGTTGAATAAAATCTTCCCAATTGCCTTGGGTTAAACCATAAATCACCAGTATAATTGTTCCTAATGTTAATAATAGTCCCGTAATTCGAGAATCTAATATTTTTATAAACCATGATTTTTTTCCTGAAAATTGAGGGTTGGGTTGGCGCAAAGCTAGGTAAGGTAAAATCGCAAAAGCACCCACCCCAAAAGATAAAGTTGCAAACAACCAAGCCGGAGTTTTTTGTCCATGTCCATCAATAAATAGAACACAACTATAAATTAACGGCCAAATTCCCATAATATTAAATAGGGCAATAATTAACGGATTAATTCCTGTCCAGTTTCCCATTGATAGATTTTTGATTAAATCCAAAGTTTCAGGTTGATCCGGCGGTGCAAAAATAAACGCATACAGAATAAATCCTAGCCAAATTAAACCAAAAATGATCTTGTTTTTCATAATTAAACTTAGGGTAATAATTCGTAATTCGTAATTCGTAATAAACTGATGACTGATTTATGGTAAAAATCTATCTAATGCCGCTTTTAATGCTTCAATTTCAACATCAATATTTCCTTCTTTAGCAGCCCGGGCGACACATTCACTCAAATGTTCATCTAAAATAATTCTAGCTACCCGATCTAAAGCTCCCCTAATCGCGGCAATTTGGATTAAGACATCAGGACAGGGACGATTTTCCTGTACCATTGTTTTGACACCTCGAATATGTCCCTCTAGGCGTGATAGACGATTGACTATTTTCCGCAAAGATTCTTGACTATGAATATGGGGATGACTAGAATGTTCATGATCATGATGTTCCAGTAAATCCTTGAGTTCTTCTACCGTCGGTTCTAATTCATTCATCGGTTTTGTTGATGTACAATTGATAAATATTCTATGATTGTACCTCAATTTTATATTTCTGTACGCAATAAGCTGTTCAGCATTTAAAACATACAACCTAGGGAACAATCACCCTCGCACTACAAAGGTTTTAAAAATTAAATTAATATTTAAAATAGGGAAAAATAGAACAATTTTGTCTGGATTTTGTTCTATTTATCCGATGAAAAGGAAGATATTCCGGTATCATCGGATATAATGTATAGCTTGTTACAAAAATATCTACCATCCTGACTGTATTTTGGGCAAAGTAGGTCAGGGTCAAATGTTATAAATCGCCAATATTTAATCGGTATATTGGGTAGCTATAGCACTTGATTTTTGCCCAAAATCCTGCATTTAGAAAAAGACAACTCGTCAAACTTATTGAACAAGATATACAGCTTCAAAATTGCTGATATACTCAATTCAATCAAGTTATCTCAAAATGATGTATTATTAATTGACTAAAAACGAGAAAGGAGGATGAGGCTAAAATTATATGACCTAAAGACAAAGCAATTTTTTGTGATCTGAATTGGTACTTCTGATCATAGTAACTTTTATAGAACTGCTGTCAACCGGACAGGTTGATTTATTTTAAGTGGTTTGATGCAATTTATTCTGGATTTTTAGGTTTAGTTACAAGATTAAAAATATCATGTTCGAGTATCTTCCCCCACTTAACGACCATAATTTGCCCTATCCTGACACGATGCACCCAATCGTAGTGCATTTTGTGATTGCTATGGTGTTGTTTGCGGTTTTATGTGATGTAATTGGCTATGTCACCCGCAATCCTAGACTGTATGAAGTCAGTTGGTGGAATTTGTTTTTTGCGACAATTTCCATCTTCATTGCTATTATTTTTGGACAGATTGAAGCGGGATTAGCCGAACCATACTCAGCAGCAGAATCAACCTTGAACCTGCATACAATACTAGGATGGTCATTATCTGGGATTATTGCAGCAATTACCGCCTGGCGCTATGTATTGCGATCGCGCGATCCCAAAACCTTGCCCCCCTCGTTTTTAGGAGTAAATATACTGTTAACTGGAATAGTATTTTTCCAAGTTTATTTAGGAGATGTGCTGGTGTGGGTTTATGGACTACATACAGTTCGAGTTGTTGAAGCCGTGCGGGAGGGCTTGTTGTAATGAATAATGATTTAATCGACCAACTCCAGGGACAATTGGGTGCTAATGGCTTACCTTACGCCCTGCCCATTCATCCTAACCTAGTGCATCTGACCCTGGGATTGTTTATTGTGGCGATCGCCTTTGATATCGTAGGTGTACTATTTCCCCTGGAAAAACCCATCTTCAAATTTTTAGCAATTCCCGCCACCCGGTCAAATTTCTTCGATGTCGGTTGGTATAATATGCTCGCCGCCGCCATCATCACCTTCTTTACCGTAGCAGCAGGTTTCTACGAAATCATGTTAGCATCACCAGAGGCAGATGTCAAAAGCGCCTGGGGCTTACAAGCGATGGAAACCATGCTTTGGCACGGAGTCGGTGGGGTTGTATTATTGCTGTTAATCGTGGCAATGACTGTATGGCGAGGGTTTCAGCGCTTTCTATGGCGTAAAGATCAAGCACAGCAAGTACAGTGGCTCTACCTCGCAGCCGGATTGGGTATTTTCGCTTTGATGTTCGTTCACGGAACCCTGGGAGCGCAATTGGCAGCCGAGTTTGGCGTGCATATTACTGCTGATCGGCTGTTGCGGATCGGAGAAAATCCCAATTTGCTGTTGAACTAGGGGAAAACATGAAAATTCGTACCATTTTAATTTTAGGCGTCATTGCGATCGCCCTTGCCCTGATCAGCCTGTGGATGGGACAGCAATCCTATTCTTGGTTTCCCCCCCAAGCCTCAGCAGAAGCCCAATTGATTGATCAGTTATTCAGCTTTCTGGTGACGCTGGGGACGTTTATTTTTCTGGGAGTGGTGGGGACACTGACCTACTCAGTGTTGTTTCAACAGGCCGGCAAATACGATACCAGCGATGGCCCCCACATCGAAGGGAATGTGCCATTGGAAATAGTCTGGACGGCAATTCCCTTTGTGCTAGTGGTCTCGATTGCAGCCTACAGCTACCAGATTTATGACCAAATGTCAATTTTGGGGCCGATGGAACATATTCATGGGTCAATGGCGATCGCAGCCCCCTTAGATGCTTCTTTGGCAACACCGATACATCCCATCGAAGTCCGTGCCCGTCAATGGGTATGGGAATTTTACTATCCCGACCAAAATATTACCAGTACGGAATTGCATTTACCTAACAACGAACGGGCGCGCCTGACACTAGCATCGGAGGATGTGCTACATGGCTTTTATGTACCTGCCTTTCGCGTCAAACAAGATATTATTCCGGGTCGGGTGATTGATTTTGAGTTCACGCCCATTCGGGAAGGACGGTATCGGTTGCGGGATTCCCAATATAGCGGAACTTATTTTGCGGCGATGCAAACCGATGTGGTGGTGGAGTCTGCCGACGCTTATCAACAATGGTTAGCAAATACGGCAACCCAAAAGCCTATAACGGCTTACAATCGCGCTTTTACTGAATATAGCAAAAGAAATAATAGCGATCGCTGGAAAATCGTTGAGCCAGCCCTTCCTCCCGTAGTCAATTATTCCAATTCTGGGATCGAATAATGCCAAATTCAATCACAAAAATATCATTCAAATCATGTTAGAGAGGTTTGATTTTCAAATCCATTCAAAATAAGGCTTGTATATCAAGATCCTACATCAAATTAAAACAGCCTAACTAAACAACGATTACTTATAAACCATGACAAATATTTCTGTTGATGCGATCGCGGATATCCAACAACCCATGGACGAAAGTCCTGAAAATTGGCGGAGATTTTTCGGTTTCAGTACCGACCATAAAGTGATCGGGATTCAATATCTAGTAACATCCTTCTTTTTCTTCTTAATTGGCGGTATTCTGGCCATGATTATTCGTGGTGAACTGATCACCCCGGAAGCCGATTTGCTTGACCGTGCCGTTTACAACGCCATGTTCACCATGCACGGGACTATTATGTTATTCCTGTGGACATTCCCCTCCTTGGTAGGATTATCCAACTATCTCGTCCCCTTGATGATTGGGGCCAGGGATATGGCCTTTCCCCGCTTGAATGCCGTGGCCTTTTGGATGGTTCCGGTATTTGGGGTGATCCTCATGGCCAGCTTCTTTGTTCCCGGCGGCCCCTCCCAATCGGGTTGGTGGGCCTATCCTCCGGTGAGTCTCCAAAATCCTACCGGGAACCTGATTAACGGCCAAGTTTTGTGGATATTGGCGGTGGCGATATCCGGTGTGTCCTCGATCATGGGGGCGGTAAATTTTGTCACCACCATTTTTAAGATGCGCGCCCCGGGAATGACCTGGTTTCGGATGCCCGTATTTGTCTGGACGGTATTAGCAGCCCAAATTATTCAACTATTTGGCCTACCTGCCCTAACCGCCGGGGCGGTGATGTTGTTACTCGATCTTACCGTTGGGAGTAGCTTTTTTGACCCAGCGAAGGGGGGCGATCCCATTCTATTCCAACACTTCTTCTGGTTCTATTCTCACCCGGCAGTTTATGTGATAATTTTGCCAATTTTTGGCATTTTCTCCGAGATTTTCCCCGTCTATGCCCGCAAACCATTATTTGGCTACAAGGTTGTTGCTATCTCCTCGCTAGTAATTACAGGTTTGAGCGGTATTGTTTGGGTGCATCATATGTTTGCCAGTGGCACTCCTGGTTGGATGCGGATGGTATTTATGGCAACTACGATGTTGATTTCAGTTCCCACTGGAATTAAGGTTTTTGCTTGGGTGGCAACGGTTTGGGGTGGAAAATTGCGCCTAAATACCCCCATGTTATTTGCCTTGGGTGGTTTGGTGATGTTTGTGTTTGCCGGGATCACCGGGATTATGTTGGCAGCAGTCCCCATTGATATTCATGTCAACAATACCTATTTTGTGGTCGGACATTTCCACTATGTGATTTATGGTGCTGTGGTCATGGGAATGTACGCCGCCCTATATCACTGGTTTCCGAAAATGACCGGGCGAATGTATTCCGAAGGTTTGGGTAAATTGCATTTTGCCCTAACTTTCCTGGGTACTAACATCTGCTTTTTCCCGATGCACCCGATGGGATTAGAGGGAATGCCCCGCCGCGTTGCCTCCTACGACCCCGAATTTGCCTTCTGGAACGTAATTGCCAGTCTGGGGGGGTTTTTGTTGGGGATGTCTACATTGCCGTTTCTCCTCAACATGATTGGATCTTGGGTGCAGGGGGAAAAAGCGTCGAAAAATCCCTGGCGAGCTATTGGGTTGGAATGGTTACTATCATCACCTCCAACAGCAGAAAACTTTGAAGAATTGCCAATTGTAATTGCTGAACCCTATGGTTACGGGAAATCAGAACCGTTGGTTGCTAACCCTGATGCGCTGGAGGTTGCCCATGAATCCCACTGATATTGATGCTCTCAATGTAGTCTCAAGTCATGCCTTAGAAGGGCATGGAACAGTCGCCCATACCCACGATGAAGTGGGTAATAGTATGTTTGGCTTTATCGTATTTTTGCTATCGGAAACTGTAATTTTTCTTAGCTTTTTTACGGGATATATTGTTTACAAAACTACCGCTTTAGAGTGGTTGCCTATGGGTTTTACTGGGCTAGAAATCCGCGAACCAGCTATTAATACAGTGGTGTTGGTTTCTAGTAGTTTTGTGATCTATATCGCTGAACGTTTTCTGCACGTTAAGAATCTCTGGGGTTTTCGAGCATTCTGGCTGTTGACAATGATCATGGGCAGTTATTTCTTGTATGGTCAGGCGGTGGAATGGCGTAGTCTCTCCTTTGGTTTTACCGATGGTGTATTTGGGGGCAGTTTTTATTTGCTGACCGGATTTCATGGTCTTCATGTGTTCACAGGAGTGCTATTACAGACAATTATGTTGGGGCGATCTTTTATTCCTGGGAATTACGACAAAGGCGAATTTGGGGTGGCAGCAACCTCCATTTTTTGGCACTTTGTTGATGTGATCTGGATTATTTTGTTTATCCTGATTTACGTTTGGCAGTGATGGTTATTTCTGTTTTTGACATATCCGCATTATTAGTTATCAGTGTAAGAACCTAACTACTGTAAATATCATGATTATTGACGATCAAAACTACGATCTAATTATTATTGGTACAGGCGCGGGGGGAGGAACTCTCGCCTATAAGTTAGCCTCGACAGGGAAGAAAATCTTGATTTTGGAGCGGGGGGATTTTATGCCCCTGGAAGAACAGAATCGCAGTAATGTCGATATCTTCAAGCGGGAACGCTATCATGCCCCGGAACATTGGTATGACAGCGCCGGAGAACCGTTTTCGCCCCAAATGAATTATGCAGTTGGTGGTAATACTAAAATCTATGGCGCCGCCTTACTCCGATTTCGGGAAGGGGATTTTGAAACTGTCCAACATCAGGGGGGAATTTCCCCAGAATGGTGTTTGAAATACTCAGATTTTGAACCCTACTATACAGAAGCTGAAACGCTGTATAAGGTTCATGGTCAGGCAAATGACGATCCGACCGAACCTCCCCGTAGTGGCGATTATCCCTTCCCAGCAGTGGCTACCGAACCCCAAGTTGCCCAAATCTATAAAGCGATCGCTAAACTTGGTCTTCATCCTGCTCCTTTGCCTTTAGCTCTTACCCGCCAGGATGACGATCCTACCAACGATTCGGAAGTTAGTGGCATTGCTCCCGCCTTAACCCATCCTAATGTTACCCTGAAAACCGGGGCGAAGGTGGTTCGTCTGCACATAAATCCATCGGGTCGGGTGGTGAAAGGGGTGCAAGCTGAGATCGATGGACAATCCCATCTGTTTCTAGGGGATATTGTGGTGTTGGCCTGCGGTGCGGTGAACTCGGCGGCGTTGTTGTTGCGTTCGGTGAGCGATCGCCATCCCAACGGTTTGGCCAATAGTTCGGGTCTGGTGGGGCGGAATTTAATGAAAAGCCTGATGACCGTAGTAGTACAACTGAGTACCAAACCCAATTCTGGAGCGTTTCAAAAGACAGTCTGTGTGAATGATTTCTATTGGGGCGATGACGATTTCCCTTATCCGATGGGGCATATTCAAAACTCCGGAGGACTGCTGACCGATATAATTTTCGCCGAAGCTCCACCGATGTTTTCCCTGCTGGCAAAATTTATGCCCGGTTTTGGATTAAAGCAGTTGGCAACCCATTCTATTGGTTGGTGGGCGCAAACGGAAGATTTACCCGATCCCAATAACCGAGTCCGGTTTGAAGGGGGAAAACTATTTATTGACTATAGTGCCAACAACAACGAGGCACATGATCGCTTAATTTATCGCTGGACTGAAGTTTTAAAAACTATTGAAAAACAACTGGAAGGCTTTCAACAGGGGGTATTACATCCCCGTGGTGAAGTGCCGATTCAGGTGATGGCCAATCAGTGTGGTACTTGTTGTTTTGGCGATGATCCTCAAACTTCGGTATTAGACCCCAACTGTCGCGCTCACGATCTCGATAATCTCTATGTGGTAGATGGTAGTTTCTTCCCATCTAATGCTGGGGTTAGTCCGGCTTTGACAATTATTGCTAATGCGCTGCGAGTGGGCGATCGTTTAATTGAGCGGTTGCAGTAATAAGCTGTTACGCATTTAAACCTTATTACCCTAGTGAGCGAGGATGCTCACACTGGTGTTAATGGGGTCTACGACTCCCTGGCTATCAGAGTTAGCGGATATGGGGATTAACTATTTGGCTGGGGTGGCTATTACCGATGCAGACGCATTACGACAAACCATTGCTGAAGGGGGAGGGACTCGTATTTTTGATGTTGGGGTACAATATTGCGTCTTACAGTTATATTAAATAAACTTTAAGGAGTATTCAAAACTTTCTCTATGGAAGGCTATAAATTTATTAATTCGCTAACAATTCAGAACCTTCTCTCCTATGGTTCATCAGAAGAAATAATTGATTTACAGCCCCTAAATGTCATCATTGGCACAAATGGTGTGGGAAAATCAAAGCTTTGATATCCGCTTTAAGTGAAATTCCCGAATCTATTCTCGTCTGTGAACGAGATGAAAGAGGAAGCCGAATGAGACGATTAGAACCTAAAAAGTTGAAAAAATGGCTAGAAAATTATAGCTTAGGGGATTTATGGCGGATGGGAGAAATTGGAGGAAATCGATGGTAGAATAGTTAGGATTTATATGCTCCTCGTCCAATTTTAGGGGTGTGGAGTTGAAAAGACAGAGAATTTGGCAGAATTTTAGGTTTAGCCTAAAAAAAGACTTGACAATTCCCTCTATTTATGCTAACTCACCTGAATTAATTTTATCATTAAAAAACTAATATAAACCAATGGTGCAACGGCGATCGCAAACATTTTTCCAACAGATTATCCTTGGAACTCTTGCCAGTACAATCTTACAATTATCAATTCCCCTAACTTCCTTAAGCCAAATAAATGCCCCATTAGGGGTAATTCGTGATTCTGAACAAACCACGGACTGGAATAGCATTGAACAACGCTTAAAAGCCAGTCGAATATCCTATCAAACCCTGGATTTAAACAATATCAAAAGCCTCACTGATCTTCAGGGAATTAGAATTTTATTTATCCCTAATATAACTGTTATTAAAACCGAACAAGCCAAGGTTCTGCAAGAGTGGGCAAAACAAGGCGGACAGGTAATTGCCAGCGGCCCAGTCGGAGAAAAATCTACCCCGTTAGTTCGTCAATTGTTGCGATCAATTTTAGGTTCCTATTGGGCTTTTCCCCTCACAGTTCCCGCTAAACCCCAAATTGCAAAAAATCGCTGTCGAACTCAAGATCCCCTCTGCGCTTCCCTAACAACTTGGGGGCCAATTCAAGCCAATGCTAACGCCGTTGACGGGGGGGTTTTAATTCCCACTACCTTAGAAAGTTATACCGCCGGAATTTGGGAAGCTAGTGGTAGTTCTCCCGCCGTTATTACTACTCAAAAAGCCACCTATTTAGGCTGGCGCTGGGGAAATCAATCCTCGGTGGAGGTTGATATTGCTTGGTTACAAGCGGCGCTCAGTCGTCATGGTTTGGCTGGAAACCCGACAACAACTCCCGTCGCCACCGTGACCATCCCCGTCCCAGCCCCTACACCGTCCCCAGCAACGGCCACCCTTCCGGCTTTTACAGCCCCAGTAACGGCCACCCGTCCGGCCCCTACACCGCCCCCAGTAACGGCCACCCTTCCGGCTTTTATAGCCCCAGTAACAGCCACTCGTCCAGCTAACCCCATTCCTGTACCCCTGCCCACGACACCAAGGGTACAACCAACGGCTACTGTCCCATCTCCACGTCCGGTGACACCTGCGATACTTCCCCAGACTCCGGTTTCCCCCCCGCGTTCAACTACGCCCCCCGCCACCAGCCTAACGGCAACTCGGACATTACCCAATACTCCGACGGTTCCGAGTGGTTTTATTGACCCTTCCGAACAAATTGCCCCGGCGGGTTTAGAAGTGCAGCACGGAAATCAACCTATTGAGGAATTAACTGCCATTGCAATGCGTCAGGAATTAGTAGATTTATTAGGACGTTTTGAAAATGCTTTAATTGCCTCAAATTCCGGTAATATTCCGATTAATTTACAGGTTGCTTCCACTCAATTAACAGCAGGAACTGGAGGAAGTCTAGCCAGTGCTAATTTTAAACAATCCGATCAAATTATTACTAAAGCTAGAGAAGTAATTAAGAATTTTCCCGAATTAGTCGCACAGCAAAATTGGTCAGAAGCTCGCCAGCAATGGTTAGAAATTCGTCAACAATTATGGCAACATTATCCCACGGAAGGAGAACGATTAGGGGCGGAAATTCGGGCAGTTTGGTTAGACCGAGGAACTATTGTTAAAGCCAAAAATGAAGCGGGACTGGCGCAGGTTTTTGATCGGTTAGCTTCGGCGGGAATTAATACGGTTTATTTTGAAACAATTAATGCAGGTTATCCGATTTATCCCAGTCGAATTGCGCCCGCGCAAAACCCATTAATACAAGGTTGGAACCCATTAGAAGCGGCGGTGAAATTAGCTCACCAACGGGGTATGGAATTACACGCTTGGATCTGGGTATTTGCGGTAGGAAATGATCGTCATAATGAACTGTTAGGACAACCCAGTAGTTTTTTAAGTCCGGTAATTCAAGCCCATCCTGATTGGATCAATATTAATAATTATGGAGAGTTAAGAAATACCCGCGATCGCAAAGTTTATCTTGATCCCGCCAACCGGGAAGCTAGGGCGTATTTAATGCGTTTAATTAATGAAATTACTGCCTATAATGTCGATGGGTTGCAATTAGATTATATTCGCTATCCGTTCCAAGATCCAAGCGGAAGTTACACCTATGGATATGGGAAAGCGGGACGGGAACAATTTCAACAATTAACAGGAGTTGATCCGGTTAATATTACTCCCAAAAACAATCAATTATGGAATCAATGGAAGCAATTTAAAACCGAACAAATAACCTCCTTCGTTGCAGAAGTTTCGCAATTTTTGAAGCAACAAAAACCTAATGTAATTTTATCAGTGGCGGTGTTTTCTAATCCTGAACAGGAAAGGATTATGAAAATTCAACAACAATGGGAAGTTTGGGCGAAAAACGGTTATGTGGATTTAATTGTTCCGATGACCTATGCAATGGATACCAACCGTTTACAACGAATTACTCAGCCCTTAACCCGGGAACAACGGTTAGGGTCGGCGTTAATTAGTCCATCAATTAAGTTACTAAATCTACCTGAAATTGTGGCGATTGATCAATTACAATCCTTACGGGATTTACCAACAGGAGGATATTCAATTTTTGCTGCTGAAAGTATTGGTAATAATCTCCAAAACTATTTGCATAGAACTCAAAATAATTCCTCGAAAACTCAACCTCCCATTCCCTATCGCCAGCCCTTTGCTGCGGCGCATGATCGCTATTTAGCATTAAAAAGGGAATGGAGTTTTCTGTTAGGAAATGAACAACTTTGGATACGAGATGAGGAATTAAAATCTTTGAGTATTCAAGCGGAGGAGTTAGCACAAACCCTAAAACAGTTAGAGGATAATCCTTCTACTCAAACTTTAGGAATCGCTCAAGAAAAGTTAGCAACTTTCCAAAAACAATTCCAAATTTCTATGCGTTTACAAGCCTTAGAACGTCCCTATCAAGTCTCTAGTTGGGGAAATCGTTTGGCGAGTATTAATATGTTATTACGCTATGGAGAAAGAAGGGTAAAAAATTAATCAAAAGATAGTTTGTTGTTGTGCTTTAGCACTCTCAGCACTTAGGGGCTGAAGCCCAACAACGTTATACTTAATAATTAATAGGGCTATTGTAAAGTTGAGGTGACAACATGACACAAACCCCTGTAAAGTTAACGTTTGAGGAGTATCTAACCTACGATGACGGAACAGATAATCGTTATGAACTTGAAGATGGGGTGTTAATTCCGATGACACCTGCGAGTCCCATTCATTCTGATATTATCGAATTGCTTTATGATAGTTTCAAAGCGGAAATTAAAAGACTAGGGTTAGATTGGAAAGTGAAACAGGGAGATGTGGGGATACGAACTAGATTAAGTCGCTCCCGACAACCGGATATTGCTATTATTCAAGCAGAAGATTGGCGACGGTTACGACAGTTTAAAAAATCAGCGATTCTCGAAGTTCCGGCTTTATTAGTGGTAGAAGTTGTGAGTCCAGGGGAAGATAACGAAAACCGAGATTATGTTAAAAAGATGACTGAATATGAGGAATTTGGGATTGCTGAATATTGGATTATTGATCCTTTAATAGAACAAGTTATGATCAATTTTCTGATGAATGGAAGTTACCAGAATACTATTTTTACAGGTCAACAAAGGATTATTTCTCAACTATTTCCCGATCTCAATTTGACAGTGGAGCAAATTTTTATGGCAGAATAAATAAAAAAATCAACGATCTAACTTATTAGGAATACCTTCGCACCCTCCGGGGATAGTTTTTCGAGATTTAGAACCGCACCATGCACAACAATAATAACGATTTTCTTCTGATAAATTATCAACGCCAGTAAAGTCAGCATTTTCTACCACAGCCCCCGTATATTCTCCGGTTTCAAAATTAGGAATTAATGTGCGACTGCGAGGGGAAGCTGTTTCTACAGGGCCATAAAATAGTTTAATAGAACGTAAATTTGTCCGGGATAAATCGGCTTCATAAAGAATAGAACGGGCTAAATTAGCGCGGACTAAATTACATCCAGTTAAATTAGCTTTGACTAAATTAGTATCCGTTAAATCCGTCCGTCGCAGGTCAGTTTCAGATAAATCTGCTCCCGCTAACATCGCCCCCAAATCAATCACCCGCACCCCATGGGCGCGATCTTCGGCATAATTTCCATTACCATCTAACATCGGACGTCCTAGATGGCGATCGCGTTGTAAAGGAGTAATTAATCTAGCTTGAGATAAAAACCGGAGAATTTTAGCTTTCCCTTCCGCATCCACACTTTTAACAATCGCTGAGGTTCGTCCTTCTGCAATCACTCTTTCCTGCGGCCAATCTTCTAATAATCCCTGTTCTCCTAAAGCTAAATCAGAAACTCCTTGAAAATAAGCATCAATGGTTTGTTGTTGAGTAATTCGGTTTTGTTGAATAGTTAAATCCCGAGAAATAATATACTGTCTCCAAGCCACATAAACGGCAATAATAGCAATTAAAATTTGACCTAATGCTCCACCTAAATCCCCCAAAGCACCAATAGCATCCCAATTAATTGTAATATTACTTACTTCATTGGGAGTATTCGCATTACTAAAAATAACTAAGCCAATTAAGGAGCCTAAAATCCCAACACAAGCAATAATTAAGTTGCGCCAACTCGGGGGAATTAATGTTTCCCAAACTTTTCCCCAATTCGACCAAACTAACCGCAAAGATAAGGCTAATGTGGCGAAAGCACTTGCATATCCTAATACAATATTATCAATTCCTAACCCTAAAATCATCAATGCCATCGCCGATAGCACCACGACCGAACCCGATACCTGATTCGGTCGATCGTTCAAAGTCGAGTTTTCAGTTTCGATTTCCCAAGAGTCCACGGGGGAGAGTTGGATCGCCTGCGTTGGGGTTTCCGCTTCTGAAGGCTCAAGGGTGGGTTTATGCGTCGCACCATTAAGGGTTTCGGGGATATGCTCCAGTCCTTGAGATGGGGATGAATTTGGCTCTATGGTCATCAGTTAACCTCTGTTGTATTCAGCCTGAGAATTATTTTAATTAAAGTTATCCTAATTTTAGCTGAATCTAGTTTAACATTAGTTTAGGGTTCCCAAACATGAGTTTTTTAGATAAAATATCCACTAAGAGTGCATAGGTTCTACACTTTTAAATATACAGGTCTTAATAATATAGCAATTTTATCTATTTTACGAATTACCTGAGATGAGATTCTGGATTGAGGGAGAGGGGACTTGAATGATTATTGATCTAAAAAAAGATATTTGTAGGAGTGATCCATTGATGTCTGAACAACTAAAATTATTTTTTAAACTTTTTAATGCCCGTCTTTCTCTAAACATTGCAATCTGGGTATTTTTGAGTTTAGTTTTTATCGAGATTTTGATTTTAATTCCTTATTTATGACCTTTATTTCAGTTACCTACGGAATATTTTTATTGATTTTATTGGGGTTATATTGGATTATTCCTTGGAAATCTTGGCGACTTTTTATCCTATTAATCTCAAGTTTGCTTTTCTATTCTACCTTACAAATTCAATATATCCCCTTACTCCTACTTTGGACAGTCTTTAATTTTGGTTTAGCCTTAACAATTGTCGAACCTCAAGAATGGGAAATCCCCCATATTTCTTGGAATCGTCGTCGCACTTTTTTACTCATATTAGGAATTATCATTAATATCTTAATTCTAGTTGGGTTCAAATATTTACCTTTTATTTTCAATACTCTAGGAACACTCTGGAATATTCCTATTATTATTAATACCGGAAGTTGGATCGATCAATATGTTATTGCCCCATTAGGATTAAGTTTTTTCTGCTTTGAATTAATCGCCTATTTAGTCGATGTTTATCGAGGCGCGCCCGCAGCAACTTCCCTACTAGAATTTACCGCCTATAAATTATTTTTTGCCAAACTAATATCAGGGCCAATTACCCGTTATCATCACTTAAATAATCAGTTTAAAACCCTAAAATTCCCCATTCCCGAACAAATTGCAGATGGACTTTGGTTACTAGCCAGAGGTGCCATCAAAAAAGGGCTTTTTGCCGATAATATTGGAATTTTAGTAGATTTAAGTTTCAGTAATTTACAACGGGCTGGGAGTGGGGATTTATGGTTAGCAATTTTCGCCTATGGCTTGCAATTATACCTGGATTTTAGCGGTTATGTAGACCTAGCAAGAGGCACAGCATTACTGTTAGGATTGACTTTACCAATTAACTTTGATTCCCCCTATTTTAGCACCAGTATCGGAGATTTTTGGCGTCGTTGGCACATCACATTAGGGGATTGGTTACGCAATTATTTATATTTTCCTTTGGGGGGTTCTCGGGTGGGATTATTCCGCACCTGTTTGAATTTAATTCTAGTTATGTTAATCGCAGGAATTTGGCACGGTGCCGCCTGGGGATTTATAATTTGGGGGGGATTACATGGATTAGCATTAGTAGTTAATCGTCTCACCGAAGTGCTATCTAAACAATTATCAATTACTTGGATTTGGAATAGTTTACCCGGAATTTTAATCGCTTGGTTAATCACTCAATTGATGGTATTTACGACTTGGATTTTTTTCCGACTCCCTAATTTACAAGATTCTTGGTTAGTCATCAATCGGTTATGGGGTCATACCGCCGATGTCCAGTTTGCCCATAAAGTTTATGTTGAAGCCTTGGGTTTAGAAAGACACCATCTAGTGATTTTATTATCCTCTGTTTTTGGATTAATGGCAATTACAAATCTATTAAATCGAGGGTTAAAATTAGAATTAAATTGGACAGTAAAATTAGCTTTAGTTCCCTTGAGTTTCTTCACCGTTTGGTTATTAGCACCCGCAGGGGGTTTACCATATATTTATTTTGATTTTTAAAACTTTACCTTGATAAAAAGCTTATATAGCAATCCTATTTGAGTTGTGTTTAAAATCCCTGATCAAAAGGGAACACCGGAACAGCCCCCCCAAGGGGGCTTGGGGGGGAGAGATCTGGGGTAATACTTCTGGCCGTTTCATATCAGTATTGAAATGTTACAACCTATTTAGGATTGCTATATTGGAGGAACAAAACCCATCCGTTTACAAGGTTGATTCCTAATAGGTTGTTAATTCTTCTGTTCATACTAGGTAAAGTTGATTAACCTTTTGATTAAGTTCTTGATAGGTTTGGCGGAGAGTTTCTATTTTCCGGTTAATCGTTTCTCTAAGACGATCACACTCTGCAAAAATAGCTTCTATTCCTGCATCTTCTTTGGGGATTTTCCCAGACGATAGCAAATCAGTCCAAGTTAATCCTTGTTGTTCAAATTGGGGAAGATAGGATTTAAGATATTCTAAAACTAGGGGACTATCTGAACGCAGCAAGGGCATTTTTCCTAAATATAACTGATCGCCATTAACTTTAACTTTAGTGATGGGTTGATGGCGATCGCCAATCACTTCAACTCGCTGAGGTTCTGCATTTAAAAAACTCCATGTCGGAAGATTTAACTGTTCAAATACACGCAAAAAATTAATTTTTATTTGAGGTTCTTTTGGGTCATAATCAAACTTGATTTGATGTCCTTCTTGACAATATTGATAAATTTCCCAGTTACCCTCAACTAGAATATCAACACAATTAATTAAAGGTTTTTGCTGTTTAAAAGGAATATTTTTAATCGGAAATTCCTTTAAATCATCGGGATAAATTCTACTTTTTGCAGGTTTTTCATCACTACCTGCTCTCATAATATTTTCATCTCGATTATTTTCTAGTAATAACCGTTTCCCAAAATCAGAAGCAAGGATAGCAACAATATATCTGAGATCAAAGTTTTTAGAAAAATTGGCTTGTTGTTGAGCATACTCATAAATTTTAACTTTTTTTCCTTTACCCTCTCCTAAAATTCGTTGCTGCTTTTTGGAAAATTCATACATTTGTCGCGGTTCATTTGCTAAACGTTTAATTTTAAAAACTGTATCCCACTTAATACAAAATCTCACGCTATCGGGAACATAAAAACCATCGCCGTGACTAAGACCTCTATCATAAGTTGGATAAGAAGTCATACCAAACAGAATTTTAGGATAATCGTAAAGTTCAGGAATAGTAGCTCTGCTCACTTGACTTGGCACTCTTTCTGTTCCCCATTCTAAGTATCTAATTTTATCAATAGCAAAGTTTCTAATAATATTTTCACCATCTATATATTTCTTTGTGTGTTCTTTTGACGAACTAAGAGATAACAGATCATCTTTCTTAAATAATCCTGATTCAGAATGCAAAACCATTGCTTTAGTACAATAACAAATTTTCTCTAAATCTATAACATTTTCTAAATTTTGAGTATTTATAAACTGTCTAAACACTTGACCTTGATAGTTTTGTTGAGATAAAGGTTCTAATGGTTCAATCTGTTCTAATGTGTTAGAGTGTAAAACTCGTTTGACTTGGGTTAAAGATTCAGGTTTCACATTTTCCAAAAAGAAAATTGTATTATTGACCATAGCATCGGTAAATAAGCGAACATTATTAAAAAAGTCAACTTGAATAATTTTAAGATTTTCTGCCATAAAGTTTCTCAAAAGTTCGGCATAATTATTCGTTTGAATTGCCCTAGAAACAATTAAACCGATTTTTCCATTATTCTTAGTTAACTTACAAGAAAGTTCAACAAAGGGAACAAATAAATCCCATTTTTCATGTAGTGTTGCAAATCTGCCTGTTTGTTCAATTTCTCGACGGTAATTTTCCATACCGGGTTCATCTGCACGCACATAGGGGGGATTTCCCACAACAAAATCAAACCCTTCTGAAAATTCTTCAGATTTAGTTTTAATTTTATCTACTATTAAAAGTTCTAAATTGAGAATAGGATTTAACAAAGGAGTCCGAATATTCTCCCGCTTAGGAAGTAATAAAGAATCGGTATTATAAACATTAAATCGATCAATTGTGCAGTCGGGCAATCTTCCCTGATCTTTCGCTTGTTTTAACAAATCGATCACCTGAATTAATAAGTTTGTTTCTGCTAAATAGCAAGCAAAAGGGTTAATATCCATACAAAATAGAGAATTTTTGACCTGTTGAATAATTAAAGGTATATTTTCAATCGGGATTTTTTCCTGTTTATTGCGATAGGAATTAATTAATCTTCGGGCAGCATGAACTAAAAAACTTCCTGAACCCCCCGCTAAATCTAATAAAGTTTTATCTCTAATCTCAGGATTATTAGAAGTATAACCCAGAGTATCTAACATATATTCAACAACATTTTTAGGGGTAAAATATCTCCCTTGCTCATGTTTACCTTCCATCACATATCGACCATAAACCATACCAATAATGTCACTATCAATTTCTGCCAAATTAAACCGATTAAGAATATGTAAAATTTTAATTAGGGTATTTTGACTGAGGCGATACCAATTAAATAAATCTTCTTGACTGAAAAAATGAGCATAAATATTTTGTGCAGACCGATAAGACATTTCTAATAAATAATCCATCCCCGCACCTTCTGCTAAGTCTAAATATTGTGGAATAACGTTTTCTCTCCAATTTTTAAACCCACCATTGGAAAATTTACGGTTAATTAATCCCTTATCTTCACAGATTCTAACAATTAATAAACGAATGACATAAACATAAGCGGTTTGACGTGCAAATTCACTTTTTAATTTTGCTTCATCAGATCCTTGAAGTACGGTTTTTGTAATTAAATTTTTCCAGGTTGTATAATATTGATGGGTTTTAATAGCATGATCATAATTTAAACGTTGTTGAGCTTCCCATGCTTTCCAGTCTAAGACTAAACGATCATAATCTTTTAACTTTTCGACTAATTTAGGATCAAGTTTAGTAATTTTAGCTTGGGGAGTAATTTTAATTCCTAACTCTTGTTGTTTAACTTCTGACAAGGGAGAAAGTAAATCTAACTGTTCATAAATTTCTGCGTTTTGATTTTTTTGGGATTTTCTAGCTTGTTGTTTAGTCTCTGCTTTTTTGAGACGCTGTAAAAATTTATCCCCTAATTGTTGAATTGAACCGCGCGGATTATCTGCAAATTCTATTAACTTTTCTTCTGCCCATGAATAATCATCTAATTCTAATAAACCCGCACCAGAAGCTCTAAAATAATTCAAAATTTCTTTTCTTAATTTAATTACTATTTTGGGTGCTGTTTCCAACTCATCGGCATCACTAGAACCATTTCCATTACCATTGGGTAAATATTTAGCTTGGCAAAATTCATCATATTCTTCAAACCATAAATCAAGTTGATATAAAACATCTTCTTCTAAAAGATTGATCGATTCTCGTAAATCATTAATTAGTAATTCATCAAAATTTTCATTTCTATCTTGAGAATAAGCTGATAACTTCCATTCAGATTCAGGTTTAGAAATATCTTGAATTAGTTTTTCAATCCCTTCAAAATTGCTTCGATGAAACCGACGAAATAAACCTTTTAAGGATTGAATTTGATGAGTATTTAAAGCTTCAATCCCCGTTTTAGATTCAGAATAAGTTTCTACAATTTCTTGAATATCTAAATGTAAAATAGGATTAGGAGAATTAGGATTTGATAAATCCCACCCTAATAATAAACGTCCATTACAAACTAATCCTAATTGATAACCTCGACTCCGAGCATAGTCAGATAACTGTTTTAGGGGTTCTGGTTTACTTAAATTATAAGCAGTATTTTTGTCTTCTACTAAAAAACATCGAATGTTACCTTGAGATAATTCAACTTGAAAATCAGGGCGTGTATTATCTTTACTCTCACGATTTGTTTGGTTTTTAGAAATATTCCCCAACTCAAAACCTAATGCTTGTATAAGTAAAGGTTCAATAATTTTGGAATCAACAATATTATCTTCATCATTTTGCTGAGGATTAGCAATATATTCTAGGTAAGTTTTCTCTTGATAAAAATTAGAACCTGTAAAAATTTCAAAAAATTTTACTTGGAATTGTTCAAACATAAAATCAAGAATATATAAATATTATTATCTCTAGTGATTATAACATAAACTTTACGCTCTACTCAACTAAAGTTTCTGGGGTTCCTGTGTTGGTACTTACGCACTCCATCGAAAGCACATAATTTAAGGGAATAGGATATATATACAATTATGAGCTATATATATCCCCCTAAATCTATCGAAAAGGACGGATATATCGTAAATATTTCAGGATTTCATATTAGGTTTGAGGTTGACTTAATCGCTGATAAACCGTGGCTAAACCCTTAGCATCTCCAACATTTCCAGGGAATAAAACCACAGGTAAATTAGGATAGAGGGGATGATTAGAAGCGGTTTTAACCATTGAACATCCTGCTAATACTTGACCCAATAATCGGGCTGTTTTTAATGATAATCCTTTACTCAAAACATCATTAGAAGTAATTCCACCTTTACTAATTAAAAATCCAATATCCGGCGGTAAACCTCTGACAATATCCATCAGTAAGTCTGAAACTTTACTCCCAAAGGCTAACCTAATTTCTACCGTATCAAATTGTAATTCTTGACGACTGGTATAAATAACCGGGGTTTGACCTGCATTATGAATAGCATAAATTTGGTCTAAAATTTGTTGTAATAATTCCTGTCTTTGAGTCTCACTTTCTTCTAATAAATGGGAAACATCTACCTCAATTCCGACTATTCCAGGTGCTTGTAATAGTTGTTCTAATTGTTGGGTAGATTTCTTAACATAGGAACCCATAATCACCACACCCGGTTTACCATTTCGGGTATATTTTGCCATTTCTTCGGCGGGAATCGGTTGCTTTCCTAAAGCAGCTAAAGAGGTTAAAATACTCGCCGCACTGCGGAACAAAAAGCGTTTTCCCTGACTAGCTGCGGTAATAATATCCGAGGCAAATTGATCAAAATCTCCTTGATTTTCCCCATCAACCACCACACATTGATTCCCGGTTAAATCCATTAACCGAGGTAAAGTTCCTACCCGCATATCCGATAACAAAAATTGTTCTACTTTTTCCGAAGGAATCAAACCTTTGGTTTTTTCGGTGACATAATCGGGTAAATAACTATGTTGATAAGCGAAAACAGAATCCTTAGCAAATTCGGTTAAATGAACCGGGGTTTCTACACCATCAATAATTAAATAATGAATACTATTGCGGGTAATTCTTCCGCCTTCAAAAAAAGCCGGAACTAGAAAATGGGCATCAAAGGGGCCAAGTTCATCCGCAATTACATCGGTTTCTACGGGATAGTGACCTCGCAGGGTAGAATCGGAACGACTGACCACCAGAAAGTCGGTGATGGACTCGGCGGCGAGGGCTAGTTTCAGATTTTGGGTGACTTCACGGGTGACGGCGGTGGCTTGGTCTGGGGTTAGGGCTCTGGTATTGGTTAGAATAAAGAAAATCGGAGATTGGTCAGCCAGTCCAGTTCGCAGGGTATCGACATCCCACTGGGTCAGAAGTAAGCAACTATGGACGGTTTGAGAACCTGTGGGGTCATCATCGAGAACAATAATTTTAGGTCGCATTGGAGTTCCTATAAAAATTTGTTAAGACTATGTTAAAAAAAGCCTAGCACTTAATAGGAATTTTGTTAATCCTGAAGTTGTTTTAACAGTTGATGAACTTCGGAGGCTATTTCAAAGGCTTGATACAGGAGTCTTCCTTGTTCTGTTGTCGGTTTTTCAGTTTGTAATACGGTTAAGGATGTGAAATTTAGATCAAAAAGTTCTGGATTTTTCTCGATAAATTTTTTATTTTTTTTTAAGATTCGTTCTATTTTTAATCCTCGGATTAATTCTATTCTAATTAATTTTAAAGCGTGAATAATAGCATCTTGATTATCTAATTTTGCTTGGGGATGTTCCGTTGCTTCGATTTGATGATAAATGTTTAAGGCTTTAACAATACTATTATAATTATCTACTTGATTCAATAGTTTAACACACTGAGGACGATTTAAGGTTAGCCAAATTTTAATCATATCCTCAAGAACTAATAAAATGATCAGGATTAAGTAAATTATAATGAAAATTAAGGCAAGTTCTGGAAAAATTAAACTCCAAATCCAATAACTAATTAATAATAATCCAGCAATGACTAAGGTTTTTAATCCTTCCCCAATAAGTTTTTTAGCTGTCCCTGGTCTATACAGCAAATTTTCGTTAATCCCACTCCAATGTTTCAGTTCTCCTGGGGTAATTTCTAATCCATCTAAATCAGTCATCAGTTATCAGTTATCAGTTAAAAAGTTTATAGACTTGTAGAGACTTGCCATGGCACGTCTCTACTGAATAACTGTTTTTACTGCTTTTCAATTTTTTTTATAGCACCTGGCATAAGTTTTTGTACTGAATTATTAGTATTTATCGCTTTTTGATAGGCCCATTCTGGACAAGCAGGCAGGTTCTTTTTACTTTCACTATAAGTAAAATTAAGCTGAGTTAAATCATCAAATTCTTCTTTAATAGAGCGGGGTTCTAATCGACATTTGAGAATAAAAGAGTCATATTGATCTGCCATTTGTTCATAAATCCTAGAAGCATTCAAATGATTATTAGCCCTACCATTAGGATCTAAAAAAGTCAATAAGGGGGCAAGAATTGCCACTAAAACCGCAATCACTACAGATAATAATTGATACTCTCCCCCTAAACTATTAATAGCTTGTACACTAGCAATGGCAGCTAAAATTGTACTGGGAATCCCGATATAAAGATGGGCGGTTGACCAACGAATTGAAACATCAATATGGGCTTGACTCAACACCCGACAAAGGATTTTTCGCTCAATAGCACGATCAGTTATATCTTTCTGAACAATATAAGGGATAGGCTTATTTAAACTATCCTCTGATCCAGTGGAGGGAGTCATGGGTTGATCAATACTATTATCAGGGCTACTGGATGAAGTCATGTTTTTTTATAGCGAGGAATAGGTAATGGGTAATGGGTAATGGGTAATGGGGAAAAAAGATTTTACCCTCTAGGTTTGAATATCCCTTGGGATGAGGGAAAGATTGGTTGAGAAAGAACGATTCTATCAAATTAAGTTCAATTCTTGATCCGGGATTGCCACCCGCACCCAAACTATAAATGTCGTTCCAGGCGAAGTATTATCAGTACAAGCCCTATCCTCGGATACCCAAGCCGGATGGACAGGAGAGAAGACTTGAATTTCTCCTTGCATCTGTTGTACAAAGGCTTTAGCGATCGCTAACCCCAAACCCGTCCCCGGAATTTCAGAATTAACCTGAACACCGCGATAGTGACGTTCAAACAGATGCTCCAAATCTTCTGGGGGAATTCCTGGGCCAGTATCACTAATACCAATACCCACTTGAGAGTTTAGGGTTTTTCCTCCGACTGGGGAAGGAGAAGCCAGTTGAACTCGAATATAGAGTTTTCCCCCAGCAGGAGTATATTTTAAGGCATTATCGAGAAGATTACTCAGAACTTCCCGCAGAGCTTTAGCATTCCCTTTTATGGGGGGCAGGTTTTCAGGTATGTCAACTTCAAGTTCCAATTGTCGTTCCTGGGCGATCGCCTCAGACGATACAATTAAAGGGGATAATACCTCCGACAATAATAGGGGTTCAAGTTGATCACAAGCAGGTAACAAGGGTAAGACTGAATTCGAGAATAGGGAAGTTTCGGCCGTGGATGTGGCAACTTCCACCGTTAGAGGCAAACTCAAGAAGCTTTGGGTCTGTTCTAAGGTTTGATCCGCCTGTGCTAATAATTCTTGAATCCGATCGCTCTCCCTTAAAATACTATTAGCAATAGGATAATTTTTATCTTCGGGTAATAGTCGCTTTAATAATAATTTACCAAAGGTACGAACAGCCGTTAAAGGGCTTTTAAGTTGATGGAATATATTATGCAGTGTATCGGCTTGCTGCCCTTGCAGTTGTTGTTGTCGGTCTATTTGTTGCTGGAACCATTGGGCGCGTTGATCTAAAATACAGCCAAGGGCTAAGGTATGGGCAATCGCTTGGAGTTGAGCATATTCCTCCGGGCTCCAGGGTCGGTCATTGCGTCCAGTCACCAAAAATCCCAAAACCACATCCTCTTGAATTAATGCTAAAACCTTTTGACTCCGTTGTTGCCAAGGAGCTTCTGCTTCCACTTCTGTTTCCGAAAAATCATCCATTTCCACCGCAGGCATTAAGACTTTTGTTTTCCCGGTGACTTCCGTGGTTAATAGCATGGGTGAAATAGGGGTTAAGGTTTCGGGCAGACCCATCAAACCCGGAATATCCAAATCATCCGGGGATGTTTCAGGATAGGTGGCAATGGGAATCAATTTTTTATGTTCTTCATCTACCCACGCCTCAGCTAAATAGACTACACTCAAGGAAGCGCCCAAACTCGCGGTTAACGACAGTTGGGTGCGGCACAGTTGGACAAATTCAGCACTGGCTGTGAGCATGGAATTCAACAGGTAATTGGTAATTGGTAATGGGTAATAAAAAGGGTTTACCTCCCCTGCTCCCCCTGCCTCCCCTGCCTCCCGATCCCCTACTCCTGATCCCCTTCTTTATCAATTTGTGTCAATCTATTAAAATAGCTTGATATTTTGAACTAGAACAGATATAATTCCCTCGGATTTTGTAGCTATATTTACAACCCGCCTGCTTAAAAAGGAGGTCAACAAGTTGGCTAGAAGACGTAAGCGTAAAAGCCGTCGCAGACAAGAAGGACGTAGGATTTTAGAATGTGTGCCTCAATATAGCATTTCAAGTGGCGAAGATAAACCCGTAACGGCCGCTCGTAAGTTTATCCATGCTGAAGGAATTATTCCTCCGGCTTTGCTTCTTGTAAAACGAAATGAGCATACCACGGATCGATACTTCTGGGCTGAAAAGGGTCTATTTGGAGCCCAGTACGTTGAGGAGAATCACTTTTTATTCCCCAGTTTAAAACAGCTTGTGGAGAAGGCCACATTGGTTTCCTCTGCTTCCCCAGCTAAGGGGGTTTGAAATCGAGATGTTGTCTGCAACATCCCATCTTCTTAGTGAAAGGGTTTTATCAGAAAAATGGGTTTAAAACCTCGTCCTTCTAGGACGACTTTCCTTGAACGCATTAATTAACAAATCGAACAAAAAGTTTAACTTAGTGAACGAGGTTAAACTTAAGTCGCGGGAGGGCATTCCGAGACTTAAAACGGACGTGGAGACCGTGTAAGACTACCGCCAAGGTAGCAACAGTCTGCGAAGCGTCAACCCCATTCAGCGACCATCCTGAAAAGGTGGCGTGGTGAGTAATCCCCTTCCGTTTACGGCGGGGTGGATGTCAAATCCAGAACTTTTCTTGAGCCGTGACACCTGATGAGAGCCATGATTAACATGAGCTTCACTCCTTAACTCTGATAAGGCAGGCGCGAGGGAAAAAAATTAGTCAGTTGATTCTGGGTGCTGGTTGGGATGAATTTCTCTTTATTCTTACTGGCAAGGTGGAATTACTCCCAACCCCAGTGCCACGAATCAAAATTGTTCTAATTTTGGCAATTATATCCTGAATAAAGATTCAAGACCGTTGGCATCCTTGTCGTGTTTGCGGTTTTGAACCTGATGGTAACTAAAATTATTCGCAGGGTTTTAGGTTAAGGGCTTGTTTGAGCGTCGCCAGTTCGTCTCGGTGGGCAGTTACGGTAATCAAACTTTGAGTTTGTTCACCCTGATCAATGACGGCATCTAGCTTGAGATAGACCTGTTCTGGACGCCCGGAGCCTTTCCAATAGAACCAACCGGCCAGGGGCGAAAGTAACACCAGTCCCCAAAACAGTTTGCCTAGGTTGGGCATAGCCATAGATAGGACTAACCCCAAACATAACAGTCCCACGGCGGTTAATAGGGTGAGGAAGATAGCTAAAAACCAACTGGGACGGACTAACCCCTCAAAGGTGATTTGATTGGCTTCCCGATTTAACGCCGTAATCCGATAGGCTCGGGAGGCAAAATGCTGCTGGATTTGTGTGAGCAAGGAGTCTGCTTCCTGTTCGGCAATCAGTTTTTCCTGTTCTATCCGATCTTTAGTTGAAGCTCGAACAAAAAAGAATAAGCCAATAACCATTAACAGAGTCAACACAAAAGTAGAAGGGATTACGGGAGTCATAGGAAATGAAGTCAGTCTAGTTTTAAAGGTTATTCATTGATTTGTAGTTTACCTTGGCTAGAAGTGTATTCGTACCAAAGTCCGGCTAATTCTTGGGCTTGGGGTTGATGTTCCGGCAGAATTTGATACATCCGGCGAGGTCGTCCCCGACCTTCAACCTTTTGCCAGTATCCCGTAATTGTTCCTTGTTTTTCCAAAAACTTGAGGGCGCTGTAAAGAACAGTATCGGATAATCTATAGTTAGAATATTCCTGCTCCAGTTGTTCAATTAGTTCAGTTCCATAGGAGTCCCTTTGGAGAAATACAGATAAAATATAGCAAACCGCCAGTTCTTTATTAAGATAGATAGGTGGCGGTTCTTGGAAAAATTGATAGATTTGTTCAAAGGTCATAGAATTTTCCCTTTTGCTTGAATAATCGGCAGTTATCCCGTCGAACTATTTTCTATATTATTGCTTTTGCTGTTCTATTCCTAGACAACAATCTTCTACAGAAGCCCGATTTCTCATCGCTTCCACTAAACCCAAATAAGCCACTTTGTGAGTTTCAATTAATGTTTTAGCCTGTAATATTGCCCAACGCTCCTTAATTTTAGCTTCACTTAAAGGGCGTTGTAGCTGAGTCCAAATTGCTATAATTTTATTTCGATCTTCCCGTCCTCCTTCGGCTTTTTTAAATATTAAAGTTTCTGCGGCAATTCCCGCCATCCAAACTGCACAATAACGATCTAAAACCTGAGCAGAAATCTGACCCTGTTGCAATTGTTCCCATAAAAGTTGATCAGCAAACTGCACCCCCCCTTGAGCTTTAAATCCTTGTTTAAAGGCTTCCCAGCCATTTAAGGCATATCCCTGAATAGGAATTTCCATCAAATAGGCTACCAAAAAATGTCCCGCTTCATGGTGTAAAATTCGCTCCTGAGTTGATGCGGAAGTTCCTGCTAACCCATCTATTAATAAACTCGCCCCCTGACCTTGAAACTGAAAAACATCTAAAGTGGCAACCCCCAATAAAAAAAAAGTAATCCCCGCCGGAATCAAGGGCGAAATATTTAATACCGGACTTAATAACACCGATAGAGTCATACAGAAAACACTAATGGCAATTAGATTTAAACTGGTAGTTCTCATCAATTTTCCTTCCGGTTTCTGGCTTTGTAAAAAGTTTCCAAACTATCGCGATCGCCCACAAAACGCCAATGCCAAGGTTCATAACTCACTCCTTGGGGATTGTCTTTAGGAAAGGATAACTCAAAACTATGAAAAGCGGCATGATCTTTTAACCATTGAAACGCCGGGGTTTCTTCAAAACTGACATTCAAATCCGTAGAGGGTCTGCCCCCATCTCCAATATCAATGGCATAACCCGTATGATGTTCACTATAACCCGGAGGAGCACTGACCTCTGCCCGTTTAGTTGCCATTTGTCCCCGTTGGGCTTTGATTTCAAAAAAGATCGTTTCCTGGTCTTTAACACTGCGAAAGGTTGAAATCGGAACTAAACTGACCCCACTAGCTCTGGCATCCTGTTCCATTTCTTGATAGGCTTTGGCGGCAGCTTTGCGTAACCGATGCCCCCCATCGGCCGTAATACTTTTTAACTCTGATTCCGGGGCTTCTTGATAGGGGAGATGACCCAATAAAGTCTCGGGAAGGGTCAGAGTTGGGGTTGGGGTTGGGGAACTCGTTGGCGGGGGAGTTGAAGACAAAGACGCAGAAGGTGAGGGCGTAACCACAGAAATTGGGGTTTGGGCTACGGGAATATCAGACCGAGGAGCCAGAATTCCAAATTGATAATTCATAACTAAGGCGGTACAGAAGGCTACCACGGCTAACCCTAGCATTTTCCAGAATAGCCCCGGCTTCCCAGAGGAGCCAGAGGAAACCACCGGAAGCGAGGGAATATCTCGTATCGCCTCTGGAATATCTTCTGTTACGCCATCGGCTAAGGTTTGGGCCTGTTTCGGCAGACTAGAATTCTTCAACGGTTTGACTCCTGACATCCATGAAAGTCTCGATTTTATTAGATAATCCCCTATTTAGTCATCCATCACAAGCACTTGTCCGTCAACAGCCAAGGGTCAACACTTTAACTTAATCTTTATGTCTAATTCTATAAGTCAACTTTTAACGCTTTATCAATGGCTGGTTGGGGGCATTTTAATCGGATGGATTTTGGGTCGAAAATTACCCGAAATTGTTCCCTATTATTTAGGTAAAATTTTATATTGGGGTGTGGTTCCGATTGCCATTATTGCCTTTTTAAGAAAAGCTGATTTATCGGGTTCAATTTGGATTGCTCCCTTAGTGGCTTGGGCTGCTATTTTCCTCGGTGCGGGGTTAGCTGGGATAGGGTTATACTGGCAAAGCCGGACTCCAAAATGGGATATTTTACCCCAATCTCTCCCCGGTCAAGGGAGTTTTTTATTGGCGGCTATGGTGGGAAATACGGGATATATTGGTTTCCCTGTAAGTTTAGCATTAGTCGGCCCGAAATATTTTGGTTGGGCTATATTTTATGATGGCTTGGGAACGGTGATTGGAGCCTATGGGTTGGGGGTGGCTTTAGCTGCTAGGTTTGGTATGGGAAGACAAGATCCTTGGCAATTAGTTGGGGTGTCATTAACTAATCCGGCTTTAATTAGTATGGTAATTGGTTTAATGGTGCGGAATATTCCTTTACCAAATCCGATGGAACAGGGTTTACGCGGCATTGCTTGGGGAAGTGTAGCCTTAACTTTAGTGTTAATGGGAATGCGTTTAAGTCAGCTTAATTCTTGGCATCATTTCCGACCTGCTTCTGTGAGTTTAGCGATTAAAATGTTAATTGTGCCTTTAGTTTTAGGTTATGGATTAACACTATTAGGATTAAAAGGATCTCCTTTATTAGTTTTGGTCTTACAAATGGCAACTCCTCCGGCTTTTGCAACTTTGGTATTAGCCGAAGCCTTTAATTTAGATCGAGAATTAGCCGTTACTAATTTAGCAATGGGTTCTACGCTATTATTATTAACTTTACCTCTATGGTTGTTTTTATTTGGCTCATAAAACTCTGTCACGATTTATTAAGAATCAACTCGGCCAAGCAGTAAATAACCCAGTTGACGTTTTTTTATTATATGCTAAAATTACATTTTTAGCAAATCAGACCCTTAAACCATAGGCACTTTAAAGATAAGACAATGACACCTATTGAATTTTTCTCGCCCATCTTCTCTGTGGCTAATTTACCCCCGGTTTTAAGTCAATTAGATGCTTTACCATCTATCTCCTCTAACTGGCTATTTCTCTTGGTTGTAGTCATTCTAGTTTTACTGGTTTATTTTTTAAATAAAAATCAAGTAAAAGCGGTTCAAAATATCTCTGAACAAGCCCTACAAATTCAAGGCAAAGTTATAGATCAGGTTCAAGAACAGACGACAGAAATGGCTGCTGTCGCTCAAGAAAAAATTAATCTAATTCTTGAGGAATATCAAAAATTTCTCCCTTATGCAGAACAATTAGGATTGAAAGTAGATAGTTTTAGTATTGAAGCCGGAGTCTTGCCACAAATTAAAACTTCTTTGCGGGGATCAATTGATAATATCAAAAATGAGATGATTGAGCAGATTAAGTCAGAAAACAATAATAATAAACTCCTCGTAGCTGTTCTCAATGCTATTTTATTAGCAAAAAAATGTAATGATAAACTTGAAAGCGTTTATATTTCGCTCTTTAAAGATATCATTATTGATATCAAATTAGGGATTCCTCCTGCTATTTCCGTTCGGTTTCAATAGAGGGTAGATCCCTTAACTCCTCCCAATATCTCGCTTACCAGTAAGTCACTATCCCCTAATTTGTTGGACTTCATCTTCGTTGGTTCGAGTTTCTGGGATTATACTATTACTACTATTTCGGAGGGCGATAGGAACGTTCTGCTGTCCAATGGCGGTCGGAAGATTGATAAATTCTCATATTTTCTAAACCCACAGATTCTATAAAATTAATAATTTCATCTAAAGTATAAGCCGCATTTAAGGAATCTCTAAATAGTTTTTGCTGATGTTCATTACAATCTCGTGCATATTGTTCAACTAAACTATTAAGTTCTGTTTCAGAACTCGGACGAGTTAAATCCCTCAGAAATATTCCCCCTTGAGGTTTTAATAATCGCTGAATCTCTTGAAAAAATAGCAGAGGATTGGTTAAATGGTGAACAATACTATTAGAAATCACCATATCAAAGGTAGCATCGGGATAGGGTAACTGCTTGGAGTCGATTTGTTCTAATTTAATTTGCTGCTCTAACCCCGCTTGTTCAACATTTTGATTCCCGATGAATAGCATATTTGCCGATAAATCAATTCCGGTAATTTGCCATTGCGATCGCCTTTGAGCAATTAAAATCGGAATTCGGGCTGTCCCGGTTCCCGCATCTAATATTAATCCGGTTTCTGGCCCTAATTCTATCGCTAATTCTGTAAATTCTTGATTCACTTGGGTAAAATCCATGGCATCATATTCCCTGGCTTCTTCCCAATTATCCATGACTTCCGGTTCTGGTATGCGTTCCATAACTGTTATTCAGATAAATGTACTCTGGCTGCTTCTATGCCTATTTTGTAGGAGTGGTTTCGTTTCCAAACCCCAGATCAAATCAGGTTTGGAAACGGTTGTTAAATCGCTGTTGACTTTCGGGTTAATTCCGCTTGATTGATAATAGAATTAACTGTCGATTGAAAAGCGATCGCACCCCCTCTAAATCAAAAGAGATTTGAGTTAAAATTTCCCCAACGGTTAAAGGAGATTCGGAATTTTGATCACAGGCTTTGAGAAACTCAAATTCCGCATCGGATAAACTCACAATTTGATAATTATAGTCAAATAAATTTTGACTCGGCCAGCCATTCATACAAGGACTACGTTCAGGAATAGCAGCTAATAATTCCTGATCATTTGACCATTTATTCAGGGGTAAGGGGGAACGTCCCAGGAAAAATTCATAATGACTGATTTCAGGATCAAGGAGTTCAACTAAACGATAGCGCTGGCGATCGCTCAATTGATTTGCCCGTTCTAGCAACTCCGGTGAGTTCCCAATTAAGCGTTCTAAATTCCAATAATTAGGATTAGAAAAACCAATAAATTCCAACCCCGAAGCATCAATTAACTCAAATAAATTATCAATATTGTAGTCAATTTCTTGAGGATGAACATACATATCTGCAAAACATTCGTCTCGCTGATTTTCCAATCCCCAACGTTTAGATTCATAAGTAACTAGGCGATTTTTTTCCGGTAGAGCTTCAAAAATCTGACGACCAATTTTCACCCCGTCCTGATAATCTCCCCGTTTTTCTGCTTGTAAAAGGGCGATCGCTTTTTGCATTAACTGAATTTCCCAGCGTCCCAATTCAGCATAGACAAAAATGTGCATTAACCCCCCAGGAGCTAACTTTAATGCTAAGGTTTGAATCCCTCGAATTGGATCGGGTAAATGGTGTAAAACCCCAACACAGTTAATAAAATCAAACTGTCCCTCCAACTGTCCTACATCATAAAGACTTAAACGGCCAAATTCCGGGGCGGGGGTTCCGGGGGTAGAAATTCCAGACCGACGACAGCGTTCTATTGCTGTTTGAATCGCCCCTTCACTCAGGTCAATCCCAAGAACCGAGGCTTCTGGGTTAAGTTGAATTAAATACTCCGTACTCGAACCCGTACCACAACCTGCATCTAAAATACGGATATCAAGATTTTGGGGCTTCTGACCCGTACAAAAACTATAGGCTACTGGCCAAGACCAGCGCCAGTTATATCCAGGGGGCGGTTCATCCAGTAGGGGGTCAGGGGGAAAGGGATAGGTGTCATAAAGTCGTTTAACCGCAGAACTCACTTCTTCCATTGTTGTAATCCATTAAAAAATATAGTTTCATCCGCAAGGTTAGCACGGGAGGTCAAGTTAAACGGAAATAAAATAACCTCGAAGTTGTTGAGGGGAAATATCATAAACTGTTCCGAGAACTTGATTTGACCCCACAACACGAATTACTGTGTCAGAGGAGGAACTGGTTGAAGGTTCCAAGATTAAATTTGCTTCGGTCAAGCCTTGGGTTAAACCAATTTTATCAATACCGGGTTCAAAATCCATGATAGAATCTGCTAAAAGTTCATCCGAACCAGAGGTTACTAAGGAAAGAATAAATAGATCCGATCCTGTTCCTCCGGTTAAATAATCAGTTCCTAAATCTCCCGTTAAGGTATCATTTCCGGCTTCTCCATATAGATAATCATAATCCTGACCTCCAGCTAAAAAATCATTCCCTAATCCACCCCAAATAATATCAAATCCTAAATTTCCATAGAGGGTATCATTACCTTCATCTCCATAGAGATCATCAGAACCTTTTCCCCCAAAAATATTATCATCTCCCTCTAAACCTTTAATTGTATCATCCCCTTGATATCCATAGAGAAAATCGTTATTAATTGTGCCAATAATATTATCATTTCCATTATAGGGAAAAGGATTAATAATTTGATTAATCCAATCTGCATAAACCGAAACTCGGATATCGGAAGCATATTCCCCAAAGCTCTCATCTAATTTATTGGTAACATCAATACCCGACATCGCTGGGGTAAAACCCGTGGAGGTTAGACTAGCAATTTTGCCATCAATAAAACCTGGGCCTCCCGAATCTCCAGGACTAATATTAATTTCTTCGGCTCCCAATCCTAAATCATTAATCCCAAATTCTTTTCCAAAGGCATCATTTTGGGCTAAACCATTATCAAAATCATAAACTAATTGTTTGCCAGGTTGATTATTATAATGGTAAGGAGTGCTATTAAATAACTCCCCCAAAGCATCATAACGATTTTTTCCTATACGCTTAGTTGGAACCGGATCAGAATAGCTATTTTGTCCTGAATTACCCGTCGCAGGAACACCATAACCTACTTTTTGCATCACTTGACCCACCTCATCAAACCTGGTATAAATCTCATAGCGATTTGCCTCTTGGGGTGCGGGTTTAGCCAGTTCTAAAATAGCAATATCATTGTTAAAATTAAAATCATGATTCCAATCGGGATAAATATAAATTTGAGAAACCGGAATTGCTATTTGACCCGATGGTAAGTTAAAATAAACGGTATATTCTGAGGGGGAAGAATAATCTGGTTGCCCCAATTTATCGGTGACACAATGGGCGGCGGTTAAAATATGATTACCCGTAATTAATAATGAGCCTGTACAACTTCTACCATGAATATCTTGAATCTTAACAACACCATCTAAACCCGTCCCGGGTTGTACAATATAATCTGGATTATAAGGATCGGAAGTGGGAACAGCAATTCGAGGTTGAGGCGCAATTACAGAAAAATAAGTTGACATTTTGCTTTACTTAAATCAGGACAGTCTGGGTGGGTTTAGTCTGAGTATTCAGAATAAAATAGATCAATTTTTGATTTTATATTAACATAAGGAAAAACGATTCAATTTCCACCAACCCTCTATGGCAGCAAACATTGAAATTTACACTTGGAGAACCTGTCCCTTCTGTATCCGAGCTAAAGGATTGCTGAAAAGCAAAGGCGTAGACTTCACCGAATATAGCATTGATGGGGATGAAGTAGCACGAGATCAAATGGCACGACGGGCTAATGGTCACCGTTCAGTTCCCCAAATTTTTATTGATGATCAATATATTGGGGGATGTGATGATCTTCATGCCTTAGATAGTCAAGGGAAACTTAATCCTTTACTGGGTTAATTCTAGTCTCAATCCTGGCAAAATAAAACACTCCTAATTTATTCTCGGTCGGTTTTAAATGCCAGGATTTATTATACCATATTTTGTTTGATTTGTTAACTGTTAATTGTAAATAAAGATGAAATTTGCTTTCATTATTGACCCCATCGAAAAATTAAATCCAAGTCATGATAGCAGTGTTGCTTTAATGGAAGCAGCGCAACTTTTAGGACATGAAGTTTGGGTGACACAAGCTCACCAATTAAATGTAATTGACGGTCAAACCTGGGCACTTTTAACCCCGGTTAATCTGACTCCTATTATTAGAGATCAGGATAGATGGAGAGTTGAGGAACCCTGGTTTTCGGTGGGTCAATCAATACTTCAACCCTTGGAAAATATGGATTCGGTGTTCATGCGAACTGACCCACCAGTCACGATTCCCTATCTGTATGCTACCTATCTTTTAGACTATATTAATCCCGAAAAAACTTTAGTAGTTAATTCTCCTCACGGGTTAAGAACAGCGAACGAAAAAATGTACGCCCTGCAATTTAAAGATTGCATTCCAACAACCATTGTTAGCCGCGATAAACAGGTAATTAGGGAGTTTGTTGAACGTCAAGGAGCGGCGGTTTTAAAACCTTTAGGTGGAAAAGCAGGAGAGGGCATTTTATTTTTGGAAGGGAGCGATCGCAATCTTAATTCTCTAATTGAAATTAGCACTCAACAGGGTATATATCCGGTGATGATTCAGACCTTTTTACCAGAAGCAAAAGACGGAGATAAACGAATTATTGTGTTAAATGGTGAACCGATTGGAGCGGTTAATCGGATTCCTACGGGTCAGGAATTTAGAGGAAATATGGCTGTGGGTGGACGGGTTGCTAAAACCGAAATTACGGATCGAGAACGGGAGATTTGTCAAAAATTAGCATCTAAATTAGTTGCTGATGGTTTATATTTTGTGGGAATTGATATTATTGGAGGTTATTTAACAGAAGTTAATGTTACCAGTCCAACGGGGATTCGAGAAATTGATTTATTGGATGGGGTTTATTTAGGAAAACAGGTGATAGAATGGGTAGAAAATAAAATCACGAACCGCTTTTAATCTGAGTTAATTTATAACTATATTCTTAGGAGTATTTCTGTATTATTTCTCCAAGAAATTACTCGCCCGGATCGATAAACTTTAGCAATAAAAGGAGGATGATTATTTAAAGCAAATTTTGTCATTTTGGGTAAGGTTTTTACAAAAGTTAAAGCGATCGCATCTCCCGACAAATTTGTTGAAGCTAAAACAAATACCCTCACATTTGCTTGAGCAATACTCAAAAGTTGAGAGGTGCGATAACCAATTTTTTCATCTTTGGTTAAAACAACCCACTGGCGATTTCCCACTTCTATTAACCATTCCTCTTTATGTTAGAATTATCTCAATATTTTTAATTTAAGGTAGACAAAAATTGCATTTAACGCGGGTCTAAAACTTTTTTCATCAGGAGAAACCATGACAACCGACAAAAAAATTGGCATCGCCATAATTGGAACAGGATTTGGTAAAAAAGTTCATATTCCTGCCTTTCAAGACCATCCTAAAACCCAAGTAGTTGCGGTTTATCATCGAGATTTAGACAAAGCCAAAGCGATCGCCTCCAGCCATAATATTCCCCATGCTTGTAATAGTATTGAGGAGATTTGTGCTTTACCTGAAGTTCAAGGAGTTGCCATTTCCACCCCGCCTTTTTTGCATTTTGATATGGCTAAAATCGCCCTAAATGCCGGGAAACATCTATTATTAGAAAAACCCACAAACTTAACAGTTCAAGAAGCAAAATATCTCTATCACCTCGCCCAATCTAAAGGCTGTATTACCAGCCTAGATTTTGAATTTCGGTTTATTCCAGCTTGGCAACATTTATCTCAACTATTAGCAGAAAATTATGTAGGTCAAAAAAGATTAATCAAAATTGATTGGTTAGTTTCTAGCCGTGCCGATGAAACTCGTCCCTGGAATTGGTATGCTCAAAAAGACAAAGGAGGCGGGGTATTAGGGGCAATTGGCTCCCATAGTTTTGATTATATTTCTTGGTTATTTGGTTCCATTAAACGCCTCTGTGGACAACTGAATACTTCTATTTCCTTGCGTCCAGACCCGGAAGCTGGAGGAGAATTAAAAGTTGTTGATGCTGATGATATTTGTACCCTAATTTTAGAACTGAATGATGGCACTCCCTGTCAAGTTTGTTTAAGTTCTGTTACTTACCAAGGACGGGGACATTGGCTAGAAATTTATGGCAGTGAAGGCACATTAATTTTAGGTAGTGATAATCAACAGGATTATGTGCATGGATTTCGATTATGGGGAAGCCAAAAGGGGCAACCTTTAACCGAAATTCCTATCCCCAAAGTATTAGAATTTACCCGAATTTATCCCGATGGCCGGATTGCTCCTTTGCTACGAGTGATTGACCAATGGATAACCGGAATTGAACAGGGAACAAGTTTAACACCTTCGCTTAAAGAAGGGGTTTATTCCCAACTTTTAATGGATTTAACCCAGGAATCCAATGCAACTGGAACTTGGGTAAATGTACCGGATTTTGAATCCTTTTTGGTGAATGAATAGAACAGATATAGTTACCCGTATCGAGGTTGTCAGATTTGATGGTGTGAATAGACGATTATTGTGGTATGATGGTCTTGTAAGTTCTACAGTGCCAGTTCGCTCACCGTCGATAGGTACAAAACAACACTCGAAAAGTACCAGTAGTCATCAATACTGTTTTCCTTCCATTTCGTTTAATCTAAACGAACTCCCATCAAAATTAAAATCATCCCAGAGAGTCATCTACTAAAACAACGCTAAAATCACCTGATAAGGTCAATAGCGTGCTAAGATTCTCGTGGTTTGAGTGTCAACTATTATTAAGGTTAATCCCCTGGAGGTTACTATTATGAAAACCTTGCTTCCTAATGTCTTACTGTTCAAATATTTCCGTAATGGTACGACTAATTCTTATGCCATGATGGGTCTAGGTTATGTACTTAGTATATTTTTAATTTTATTTACTTTCTTTTGTGTGGCGGCTTCCCAATCTCCGCGTACTTCTGTTAAGTCTGTTAAGTCTATTCAATTTGTTAAATCTATTTAGACTTACCCTATAATAAAAAACTGTGTTGATTTCAATTAGAAAAAAGATCCATGAATATTCGCATTGGTAATGGTTATGATATTCATAAATTAGTCCCCGGACGGGCATTAATTTTAGGTGGGATTAAAATTGATCATGAATTCGGACTATTAGGACATAGTGATGCGGATGTCTTAACCCATGCCATTATGGATGCAATGTTAGGGGCATTAAGTTTAGGAGATATTGGGCATTATTTCCCCCCAACCGATGAAAAATGGGCGGGGGCGGATAGTTTAGTCCTCTTAAAACAGGTAAATCAACTAATTTTAGAACGGGGTTGGAAAATCGGAAATATTGACTCTGTGATTGTCGCCGAACGTCCCAAATTAAAACCCCATATTAGCGCAATGTGCGATCGCCTTGCCACCACCTTAAACCTCAATTGCGGTCAAATTGGAGTCAAAGCCACCACTAACGAAAAATTAGGCCCCGTGGGTCGAGAAGAAGGAATTGCTGCCTATGCCGTGGCTTTATTAGAAAAAATTAATTAAAATTCCTGTGCATTTTTATTGGGCTGGAATTTTAATTTAAGCAATTATTTAATGCTGAAGATTTGGGGGGATGGAATAATATTCAAGACAAATTTTTTAAAGATAATGGAATTTTTGATCAAATTCAGACAGAAATTCGGAATACACAGACTCCGTGATATGAGGAGCGACCATTGAATCAATCGGTGTTTTATAGAACCCATTTGAGATCTCATGACTTACGCAATTGCGATATATATAGCGCATAGAAAATCGGGCGATTAACGAATAAAATTAATCTGACAAATATTCAAAACAAATATTAACACTATGAATCATACATTGAGCATCATCTCCTAATAAATATTGCTCGACAATATCAGCCCCTATTTCATCCTTAATAAGACAAATCACAGCACAAGCATCTAGGATAACCTTCATCGGTTTCTATCCTCCCAATCAATTTCTGCTTGTTTATGTTGGGCAAAATCCTCACTACTCAGCCTAGAATTGGCAGCCATCCCTCTTAAACCTTTAACCCATTTTTCTTTTTGCGCTTGATTAATCACTTCCGAATCAGACTCCTCAATCTGAGCAAACCGTTTCTTAAGCTGCTCCAATAACAAAACCTGATCCGCGATGGACAAATTATCGACCGATTTTAGCACTTCCTGTAATGTCATAAAACCTCCCCTCAATCCTAAAACCAACCTTAGCTAATTGTAACTTAGGTTCTCTCCTAGCGGGCGATCATTAAAGGATCTCAAATGGGTTCTATAATTAACTATAGCAATCAGCTAGTTTTTGTAACATGATTCCATTCAAAAGACATTGGTTCCAAAAGACTTTATTCATCCTCTTAGCCCTGGTTATGAGTGCCTGTAGTACCGCTCAATCCCAAATTCCGTCTCGGTTGGTGGTCGCCACGCCCAGCGGCCCAGCCACCTTTAATCCGCCCTTGAGTCAATCGGCCTATACCGTCTTTGGTTATTTGTATGACCCGTTAATTCAGGACGACCCCGTAACCGGAGAATTAATGCCGAAATCGGGGTTAGCCGAATCTTGGCAGATTTCTGATGATAAACAAAAAATTATTATTACTTTAAAAGACGGATTAAAGTGGTCAGATGGAAAACCCTTAACCGTTGACGATATTATTTTTACCTATAACGATATTTATTTAAACGATAAAATTCCCAGCAGTTTTAAAGATATTTTACGAGTAGGAAAAAGTCGCAGCTTTCCCACGGTAAAAAAATTAGATAATCGTCGGGTGGAGTTTTCTGTTTCCGAACCCTTTGCACCTTTTTTACAATATGTAGCCGGATTAAGTATTTTACCCGCCCATATTTTAAAAGATTCAATTACCGAAACCGATAGTGAGGGAAACCCCAAATTTTTAACTACTTGGGGAACCGATACCAACCCCCAAGATATTGTCGGAAATGGTCAATATCGGATCAAAAGTTATACTCCTTATCAACGGGTAATTTTAGAAAGAAATCCCTATTATTGGCGAAAAGACGAACAGGGAAATCCCCAACCCTATATTGAAGAAATTGTCTGGCAAATTATTGAAAGTACCGATACTCAATTATTGGATTTTCGTTCCGGTTCCTTAGATACTTTAACCATACAAACGGAAACATTTCCCTTATTAAAACCCGAAGAAAAACGAGGGAAATATACTATTTATAATTCTGGCCCCGATATGGGAACCGTGTTCATGTCATTGAATATGAATCGGGGAAAAAATGCTCAAGGGAAACCCTTTGTTGATCCAATTAAGTCTAAATGGTTTAATAATAAAGCCTTCCGACAGGCGGTTTATTATGCCATTAATCGGGAAGTGATGAAAAATAATCTCTATTTAGGATTAGGAGAACTGCAACATTCTCCCCTGCCAGTCCAAAGCCCCTTTTATTTATCCCCAGAAGCGGGATTAAAAACCTATACACACAATCCCGAAAAAGCCAGACAAATGCTAATTGATGCGGGGTTTAAGTATAATAATCAGGGACAATTACTCGATAGTGAAGGTAATCAGGTTCGTTTTACCCTCTTAACAAGTGCCGGGAAAAAAATTCGGGAACAAATGGCTACCCAAATTAACCAAGATCTGGGTAAAATTGGGATTCAAGTTGATTTATTATTTCTCAGTTTCAATACCCTAGTAGAACGTCTTTCTAGTTCTCGGAATTGGGATGCCTATTTAGGTGGATTTAGTGGAGGAGGAATTGAACCTCACGGGGGTTATAATATTTGGTCAGTGCAGGGAAGATTACACACATTTAATCAGGGGCCCCAACCCGGAGAAACCGGGATTACCGATTGGCAAGTTTCCGATTGGGAAAAACAAGTAGATGATTTATTTGTGAAAGCTTCCCAAGAATTTGATCCGAAAAAACGGAAAGAACTCTATGGAAAGGCGCAGAAAATTATTTCCGAAGAACTGCCCCTATTATATATGGTAAATCCCCTCGCCTTTGAAGCCATCCGAGATCGGGTTGAAGGCGTTGAATACACACCATTAGGGGGAGGATTTTGGAATTTGTATGAACTCAAAATTGCTGAATAATCTGTTTAAATTCTGATGAATCCTGAAGCATTACAACAGTTACTTGAATCCGTTGCATCCGGTGAAATTACCCCGACTGATGCCTTAGATAAAATCAAATACTTTGATTTTGAACCCGTCGGAGATTTTGCCCGCATTGACCATCATCGAAAATTAAGAACCGGATTTCCCGAAGTAATTTGGGGATTAAATAAAACCCCGGAACAAATTATTAAGATTATCGAGGTAATGCGTCAGCGAAATCCGGTGGTGATGGCAACTCGAATTGAACCCCATGTTTATCAACAATTACAAGCCCAAATCCCCGATTTAAGATATTACGAAATCGCTAAAATTTGTGCTATTCACCCGGATGAAATTCCCCGATCTAATTCTACAGGAATAATCACGATTTTAACCGCCGGAACCGCCGATTTACCTGTAGCCGAAGAAGCTGCCATCACCGCTACCTTATCTGGTTTTGAGGTAAAACGGTTATCGGATGTAGGAGTTGCCGGAATTCATCGGTTACTAAGTAATTGGCCGATGATTGCCGATGCGGATGTGTTAATTGCCGTCGCTGGAATGGAAGGAGCCTTACCGACTGTAGTTGGAGGATTAGCCGATTGTCCGGTGATTGCAGTTCCCACCAGCGTCGGTTATGGAGCCAATTTTAACGGGTTAGCCCCCTTATTAACCATGTTGAATTCCTGCGCCACCGGGGTAGGAGTGGTGAATATTGATAATGGGTTTGGGGCGGCAATTTTAGCCTGTCAAATTTTAAGATTAGGAGAACGCTTAAAACGCAAAATTGAGCCTTAACCAAGGGTTCCCTATTAAGTAGTTACACAAAATAAATTACCTAGTTGAGAGAGGGAACACCGGAACAGCCCCCCAAACCCCCGTGTACGGGGGGCTAGGGGGGAGGGAACAGGGTGGAAGATGTGTAATTAATTTTGTTTAGGTACTTATTACCCAAAACCCAAAACCTATTACCTATTACCTATTCCCCATTCCCCATTACCCATTACCTATTACCTATTACCTATTACCCATTACCAATCGGTTTTTGTAAAAACAAACGTCGAGGCTGCCCTAATAATGTGCAATTCCAACCCGAATCAATCTCAATTAATCTATAACCCATTTTATAATATAAACCTCGGGCTTGATGATTATTTTCTAAGACATGAAGATAAATATTAGAAAATCCCCAATGTTGGGCTGTTTGTTCACAACTTGCGAGTAATTTTTGGGCAATTCCTAGCTTGCGATATTGGGGATGAACGGCTAAATTAGAAATATACAAATAGCGAGAGGTTAAAGATAATTGCCAAGGATAACGCGATCGCAAACCGATTTCTATGGTTCCTAAAATCGAAGGTTGAGACGACCTGACCCCTGAAACCACAGCTACTAAACACAAATATTGATCTGTATTTGCCAATAAACGATAACGGGAATCCTCATAAATTCCTAACCGTAAAATCGGATAAATCCAGCCCAAAAGTCCCTCCTGGGAATGAAAACTCTCGGCCAAAACATCCGTTAATCCCGTTAAGTCCTCAGAGGTTGCTGGCCGAATTTGTAAACTAGAAAAATCCACAGAACTCCCTTTTTGTAGCGAATTTTCCTGTTCGGGCAGGTTTTTTGAACCCATGCCATTTCCGTAACCCCAGAAAAATGTGTTAGATCTCGAAGTGGAAAACAATTGATTCACAGTTTATCAATAGTGCAATATTAATTCCGATCCCCCTTTTTTGGGTAATCGTGACAGTTTTATACTTTCTGAAAGAATACGGGAATTCCGCGCCCAGAAGTATAGGGGTACAATAAATATTGTGCATCAATACCCTGATTGTGGTTTAACCCGTATTAGATAGGGGCTCCGAGTTAACATCCAATTGGTGAATTCTACAGATCATTGCCCCCTACATCCCTTGCAGCAGGAGTCCGGTGCATGAGTTCCCAGAAAAAATCTAAGCCGACGATCTTGGTTGTCGATGACGAACCCGATAACCTAGATTTGCTGTATCGCACCTTTCATCGGGAATACCGGGTGTTGCGAGCAGATGGTGGGCCAGAGGCGCTAAAGATTTTAGCGTCCGAGACTGACGTGGCGGTGATTATTTCCGACCAAAGAATGCCGCAAATGAGCGGGACGGAATTTCTGAGTTTAACCGCGGCCCAATATCCCGATATTATTAGAATTATCCTCACCGGTTATACCGACGTCGAGGATTTAGTCGAAGCAATTAACTCCGGTAAAGTTTTTAAATACGTTACCAAACCTTGGGATGCGGAAGAACTCAAAGCCATCGTTAAACAGGCCTTAGAAACCCATGGGGTTCTCAAATCCCGTACCGAAGAATTACGACGCGCCCTCCAACAAGAATCCCTCCTCTACGCTGTTACCAATACCATTCGCTCCGCCCCCAACTATCGGGAAATGCTGCAACGGATCGTGGAAACCGTTGGCCAAATGTTTGAAGCCCGCTATTGCCTGCTGCGGCCGTTTCAAGACGGGCAAATGGTGGATGAATGGTTTATGTATCAGTCGGGACGGCTAGATGCCACAGAAACCCCCGATAGTCAAAAGCCTTCCAAGAATTTATTACAATTATTAGTCTGGGAAACCACAGACGTCGAAGTGATTCAGGATGCAGTTAGGGATGAACGGATTTTATCGGTAACAGAACGTCAACAGGCCTACGATCAAACTCAAATTCGGTCAAGTTTAGTCGTCCCCCTATTCTACAAACTGGACTTAATGGCCGTTTTAGCCCTGCATCACTGCCAAGAACCCCATATCTGGCTTGACCACGAAGTGCAGTTAGTGATTACGGTTTCTGACCAAGCGGCTCTCGCCCTTTCCCAAGCTCGGGCCTATGAACAGGTGCGGGAACTGGCGAAACGGGAGGCCCTAGTTAATACCATTACATCGGCCATTCGTTCGAGTCTCGATCCGCGCACAATTTTCGGCGCCATTACCCAACAATTGGGAGAAGCCCTACAGGTGGATGGCTGTGCCTTATCCCTCTGGACAAGGGATGATGAATATGTTCAGTGTGTGGGGTTGTATGATGTAACTCGACAGGCTTCGATGGTTAGTGATGAATGGTCATCGGAAGCGTCTACTCCCGCCCCTAAGCTCTCCCTAGAAACCCTACCTCAGTCGGCCGTTCCGATTCGAGAAAATCCAGTATTACAAAAACTTTTACGCACCCGCCAACCCGTTGTTATTGATAACTTAGATCTGCAACCGGAATGTAAGATTGCTGAATTACCCCTACGTTCTGCTTCTAAAGCCCTAATGTTAGTTCCTTTGCAGTCAGAAGGTCAGATTATTGGTAGTATTTCCCTGCGACAAAATAATCGGATTCGTAAATGGCAGGAGTCGGAAATTAATTTAGTCCAAGTAGTGGCCGTACAAGCTGCTCTGGCGGTACAACAGGCTCGTTTATATCAAAAAACTCGACAACAGGCGCAACGATTGTTAGAAGCCGACCGGGTGAAAACGGAATTTTTCCAGAATATTTCCCATGAGTTTCGTACTCCTTTAACTTTAATGATTGGGCCGTTAGAATCGGCGATTAATCAACAGCAGGATTTACCCCAGGAACAGGCAAAAATAGCTTTAAGAAATTCCCGACGACTATTGAGGTTAGTCAATCAATTATTGGATTTACAACGATTTGATGCTGGACGAATGCAGCCAAGTTTTCGTCCCTGTGATTTGATTGCTTTTTGTCATAGTACCGTTGAGTCTTTTCAACTCTATTGTCAAAAGAAAGAAATTTATCTGGAAACTAATTTAAACCATTGTCCGTTGTTGTATTTGGATTTAGAACGGTTTGATAAAATTATCTATAATTTATTGTCTAATGCCATGAAGTTTACTCCCGCCGGAGGGACAATTACTCTCAGGGTGGAACCGATGGGAAATCATTGTCGTTTGCAGGTTACGGATACTGGAATTGGGATTAAACCGGAACAAATTCCCTATTTATTTGAACGGTTTAGACAAGCGGAAGGCTCGGCTAATCGTTCCTATGAAGGTTCGGGTTTAGGGTTGGCTTTAGTTAAGGAATTAGTCGAACTGCACAAAGGCCAAATTTCCGTAGAATCCGTGTATGGGAGAGGCACAACTTTTACGGTTTGGTTACAACAGGGAACTTCCCATTTACCAGGGGAACAAATATTAGAAATTCAGGCTGAATTAAATTCAAGTCGGGCATCGGTGGAGTTTGCCGATATTGATGTGGATGTAACCGATGGAGATGATTTTGATGGGGAAGAAACCCGTCAGGAGAATATGATTTTACCTGAAAATGGTTCCCTGACTAATTTAGTTTTAGTGGTGGATGATAACCCGGATTTACGCCGTTATGTCTCCAAAATTCTGCGTCAATCGGGTTATAATGTGGTAGTAGCTTGTAACGGGGTGGAAGGGTTTGAAATTGCCCAAAAATATCACCCAGAAGTGATTATTACGGATTTAATGATGCCTTTAGTCTCAGGGTTAGATTTAATTCGGTTAATTCGGAATAACCCGCAATTGAAGGGAACCCCGATGATTTTATTAACGGCTAAAGCCGATGAAGATACCCGTTTAGAAGGGGTGGAACGGGGGGCAGATGCCTATTTATCAAAACCCTTTAATGATCGGGAATTGTTGGCAGAAGTTAGAAACTTACAGTCTTTAAAAGAGAATGAGAGGCGTATATTTGAGTTAAATAGATATTTAACAGAGTCAGTATTGAAGCGATTTTTACCCGAAACCATGGTTAAAAAAGCCGCAACCGGGGAGTTATCTTTGGATATGAGTCCCGAACCTCGGTTAATTACGATTTTATTTAGTGATATTGTCGGATTTACCCAAATGTCGAATCAGTTACAATCCCAGGGAATTGCAGTGGTTTTAAATGAGTATTTAGCAGAGATGACCCGGGTGATTTTTGCTAATGGGGGGACGGTGGATAAGTTTGTCGGGGATGCGGTGATGGCTTTATATGGCGCCCCGGAGGAGTTATCGGCCGAAAAACAGGTAAAACAGGCGGTGAATTCAGCGAGGCAAATGTTGCGATCGCTTGATAAGTTAAATCAACACTGGCGAGAACAGGGCATTGTCGGGGAAAATGGGGTTGTCCCCGTGCGTTTCCGGTGCGGAATTCATATTGGGACGGCGGTTGTCGGGATGTTCGGATCTCAAGATCGTTCCGATTATACCGCCATTGGCCCGGCGGTGAATATGGCGGCCAGGTTACAGGAGGTTGCCCATCCCAATAGTATTTTAGTCTCTACGGAAGTGGCTAACTATCTCCCTCGGGGGGAAATTATCAGCCAAGAATTCCATAAATTAAAAGGCATTGGGGACGAAGTATTAACCCTGATGGTCAGTCCCGAACTCCCCCTTAATTAACCGTAGTGAGTCCTTTAGGACTCTAATACAAGCTATCCTATTACAAAAACTGGGTTGTTGCCCGTTTTACGGTGGGGTGGATGTCAATCTGGATTTTCTGTGCTTTTCTCCGGTGGAGGAGGAGGAGCTTTTAACTCGGATTTAAGTGAAGTAGATGGTTTGGGGGTTGGGGTTGGGGACGGTTGGGGTGAGGTTTCCTCAGTCTCCTCGTCTTTAGGAGATTCAGTTTTAAGTTCTGGAGGAGGAGATTCAGCCATGAATAATCCCCTTTGTTTAACCCGACGAATTAATAAATTAGCCACTAATGCGGTAGCTCGGTTATCACTTTCTAAGTTAAATTCTGAATCATCGGTATCTATTTCTACATAACGAGATACCACTTCCATGATTTCTTTTCGCATGGCTTCCACCATTTCCGCCGATAGATCAGCCCGGTCATGGGCTAAGACCAACTTCAAGCGTTGTTTAGCTTCCTCTCGACTGGTTTGATGATTTCGAGGAAAAAGTCTTTCTATGAGTTCATTAATTTTCATGGGGGTTTGGAGGATAAATACAGAAGCAGTCAGATCAACAATTTCAAGATATACTTTTAGCGAACTTTAGATGAAAGCAAACGACGCAGTTTAGCGAAAAACCCTTCTGGACGGGGGTTAAGGTCAAGGAATGCGACTTTTTCCCCTTCAATTCGACGCACCACATTCGTAAACGCTTGCGCCGCTTGGGAAGGATTTTCTGCTAATACTAAAGGTTCTCCTTTATTGGTGGAAACAATCACATTTTCATCATCGGGAACCACCCCAATTAAAGGAATTGCTAGAATCTCTTCCACATCCTGTACCGACATCATATCGTTGGCTTCCACCATTAAAGGCTTAATCCGATTAATTAATAACCGAATTTTTTTAACCGAATTTGCCTCTAATAAACCAATCACTCGATCCGCATCTCTAACGGCTGAAACTTCGGGAGTGGTGACAATAATTGCTTCTTTTGCCGGGGCGATCGCATTTTGAAATCCCTGTTCAATTCCCGCCGGACAATCAATGATAATATAATCATATTTGCCTTCCAACATCGCTACTAATTGCTTCATTTGATCGGGGGTAACAGCCTCTTTCATCCGATTTTGAGCCGCAGGTAATAACACTAAACGGGATTCTCGTTTATCTTTCACTAAGGCTTGTTCCAGGCGACATTCCCCCGATAAAACCTCCATTGCTGTATAAACAATCCGATTTTCTAAACCCAAGAGTAAGTCTAAATTTCTCAGACCAAAATCCGCATCAATTACCACAACACTGTGGCCCCGTTTTGCCAAACTCATACCCACATTAGCGGTACAAGTAGTTTTTCCCACCCCTCCTTTTCCAGAGGTAATCACAATAACACGACTCATATTTTAAAAATTTGTATTCAGCAATAATCGATCCGGTGTTCAGAATAACCTATTTTATTGACACCTGGCGCATCACCCATCACCCATTACCCATTTATATCCAGGGTCAACACTCTAGCCTTGGCCACTTCCTTCGCCGGACTAATCCGAATCCCGGTGGTATTGATATAGGCGACTTCCGGGTAAAAATGTTCTGGGGTGATTTCTGGCCCCCGCGCCACCTGATCCGCAATCCGAATTAACTTAGGTTCCATTTGCAAAGCCATAATTAAACTATTGGGATTTCCTTTAGCCCCGGCGTGGGCATTTCCCCGCAACCGTCCCCAAATAATAATATCGCCATCGGCAATCACCGAACTACCCGGGTTCACATCCCCGACAATTACAATGGTTCCTGGGTGACGAATATCCACACCAGAGCGCACGGTCATTTTCAAATATAACGGTTCTGCTAAGGGGGCTGTAGTCGTCTCTAACACTGGTTGAGCCAAGGTTTCCCGTTCCACATCCTGATCGACGCTATAGCCCGCCATAGCTGCTGCTACTGCGGTTTGACGGCGACTGGTTTTAACCCGTTTCAGTTGCAGTTGAACTTCCGTTAGCGCCTCAGCAATATCTTGGAGTTGACGCCCATCTAATAACCGATTTTCTGCCATTAGATAAACTTCCGTATAATCTTGTTCTGCGTGTTCACCCCCGTTGAGGCGATGTTTTAACTGTTGCCAGAGTTCTGTCCAGGTATTATTAAGGTTGGCATTGGTCTCGATATCTTCACGGTTGTTTTCCGGTGGTAAAAATAACAATAATCGTCCGGCTTCGGTTTTAAACCGAACTTGTAAATTAGGATCAATCTCAGGTGAAATTACAGGAGATTCGGATTTAGTTATGATCGATTCAGAGATTGGAGTATCCAAAGACATATTAGAAGGGAATAGGGATCACGGATTTAAGAGGATTTCACGGATTTCACGGATTTTAATCTGTGTTAATCTGCGTAATCCTTTAATTATTGTAAGCGATCAGGGACAATCCCTAACCCCCCAGTAGAAACGTTACAGGCAAAGTCTCTACTGGGGAAAATGCTAAAATATATAATTTTAATTCCCAACAGAATTAAATTTCCTTAATTTTTTTTTGAAGATTAATTTTTTTCCATAATTCCTGTTTAATTCGGTTCATAATTGAAGTTTCATCTAAGGTTTCTAAAATATTTTGAACCACAGCTTTTGGCCCTTCTTCTCCCCAGGATGCACCATTGGCTAAATAGGCTTTTGTTACCTGTCCAATCGCATAACCAGAAACCCCGGCGATCGCAGCTTGGGGAATAGCAACAGATAGATAGGGAATTAATGATAATCCCCCGGTAGCTGTGGCCGTTAATCCTAATATACTTTTTAAAGAACTTAAACCAAAATTTGCGACCAATTCACTAGCAGTAATTCCTCCCATACTTAGGGCAATTTTTTGTAATAATTCTACCGCCCCCTGTTGAGTCATGGAAATTCCATAAAGTTTAGATAAGGTCAATATTAAGGCCACATCGATTACCGCCCCACTGAATAAATCAATCATCATCATTGGGTTTAAGGCGATCGCAATTGATTTAGTCATCACCCCATTCCAAATTACTCGATTAGCACTTGCTTCTCGAATTTCCATTTTTCGCCGGACTAATTTTTCATTCACATCCCCGGCATATAACATCGTATTTAAGGCGACTAATGATTTCCCTTCCCGATCCAAAATCTCTAAAATTTTTAACTTTAATTCCTCAATTTGAGGTTCTCCTCGAGTAATTTCGGCGATTAAAGTTCCATCGGGACGACGAATAGCTTTAGCGATTAAAGGAGAAGCCGCCGCCATCACAATTTCATCGGGAGACAACAATTCTTTGACTCTTTCATCTCTAATTTTTTCATAAATTGCCTGTCGATCAGCTTCGGGATATTGATCAATTTTATTAAATACTAATAACATCGGTTTTCCCGCTTCTCGTAATTGCGAAAGCGCATCATATTCAACTTGGGTAATATCTCCAGCAATAACAAATAATAATAAATCAACTTGTTGCGCTACCTGACGAGCAATTTTTTCGCGGGTTTCCCCATCTACCTCGTCAATTCCTGGGGTATCAATCAGTTCAATTTGACAAATTCTATAGGAAACCGTAGGAATATTAGATATTTGGTTATCGGTCATTTCCCAGGGCTGAATTTGAGTGGTTTGGGTAACACCATGAATTGGGCCAGAAATAAATACTTCTTGACCTAATAAAGCATTTAATACCGAAGATTTTCCCCTTCCAACCATTCCAAATACCGCAATTTGTACACAAGTACGGTCTAATTTATCCATCATTCTTTGCAAACCCCCAATATCAGGTTCTAAACCTTCTCTTTCCGTGGGAGTTAAGTCAAGATGGTCTACAATATCGCGGAGGGCGTCTTGAGCATGACGTAAATTTAATTCCGCTTGTAGGTCAGTGAAACTGAGTAGGGTTGTATTAAGTTCGTCATCCAAAGTCATAAAAACCTCGTTTTGTTAAGTACCTAAACAAAATTAATTGCATATTCTTGACCTAAATTTCCAAGCACTTTTTTCAGGATTTGCTAGTTATGTAATTAAATTGAGAGATAAATTTGAGAACCTTGGCTAGTTTTATTAACTTCAATTCTAGCTTGAAAAGCTTCTTTTAAACTAGGAATATGGGTGACAGTCAAAATACAAGCAAAATCAGAAGCGATCGCATTAATAGCCGCAATTAAACGATCGCAACCTTCAGCGTCTTGAGTTCCAAATCCCTCATCAATAATTAACATTTGTAGAGAAGTTCCCGCCCGTTGTGCTAATAGTTTTGCTAAGGCTAACCGAATGGCAAAATTAATTCTAAAGGCTTCCCCTCCAGAATAGGTTTCATAGGAGCGAGTTCCCCGCGCATCTGCGATTAGAATTTCTAAGGTTTCAATCATTTTAGGAGCATTTTTTGAGGATTTACTACCCCGTCCGCTAGTACGTTGGGTAACAAATTGAACATGGAGTTGATTTGAGGATAATCGAGATAAAATTTGATTGGTTTCTGCTTCTAATTGGGGTAAAACATTCTCAATCATTAGGGCTTGAATTCCATTTTTACCAAAGGCTTTTGCTAATTCATCGTAAACTCGATATTGACGGCGGGTGGTATCTAATTGGGTTTTAATTTCGATTTGTTGAGCGTTTAAATTATCTAATTGAGTTTGTTGTTGTTGTAAACTGCCAAATTGTCCTAAATAATGATCTAATTTTAGTCGTTGTTGTTGAATTAATTGCTCTAATTGTTTTAATGATTCTGTCGGGTCGGGAGTTTCTTTTAATTGTTCTTGTAATAGTTCAATTTGTCCTTGGATTGCTTGTAGGTTTTTTACCCGTTCTTGGGTGATGGTTTCTAACTCTTGAAGGCGTTTTTGCAGGATAGGATATTGTTGTTTGGCTTGGTTTAATTGTTCGGTTCTAGTTAACCAAATTTGAGCTTGACGCAATTCTGTACGGATGCGATTATGCTCCTCAACATTATAACCCATTTGGTTAATTTTTTGCTCTAAAATTATAATTTTTTGTTGAATTTTAGAGTTGTTTTTTTCTTCAGTTAAACTTTGGGTTAAGGATTGAATTTTGGTTTCTAATTCTGGTTTTTGAGTATTAATTTTGGTTAATTTGTCTTGAGCATCTCGAATTTGACTATATTTAATTTCCGCCCAACGCCACCGTTTTTCTTCATTCCTAGCTAACGCATGGCTTTGTTCATTATAATTGAGTTGGCTTAATTTATGCTCTAGATCCTGTAATTCTGCATATAAATCCGTTGCATAATTACCCGTATCTAAAATATTTTGAACGGCTTTTTCTTCTAAAATTAATTGTTGTAATTGCTGTTCATCTTGATCTAATCCTTCTAACTGAGCTTGGATTTTTCCTCGGTGTTCTCGCAATTCTTCATAGGGTAATAAATCCTCTTGAATTTGTCGATATTCTTCCTGTAAAATCTTAATTTCTCGATCCGCAACTACTAACTGTTCATGGATCATCCAAATTTCATTTCTGAATTCCTGTTGTTGATTTTGCTGTTTAGAAATAACTAAATTCCAGTGATGTTCGTCTAGGGGGCGATCGCAAAGAGGACAAGGGGGAAACTGCGATCGCAATAACGGTAATTCGGCGGTTTCTGTTTCCTCGGATTCCGATTTTGATAATAGTTTGATCTTCTGATCTAGTTCGACTAATTTTTCTTCATAATCCCGTTTAACCGTATTCAAACGGTCAATAAAATTATGGCGCTCCTGTCCTTTTTCTCGAACTCGTATTTGATAAACTTTTTTCTTATCCAGTTCAATAATTTTATTAACAATAGTTTGTGATTGTTGTTCTAATTGGGGGCGATGATGTTTGATAGTACGTTGCAATTTTCCGACGGAGGTTTTTAATTCGTCTAACCGTGCTTGTTGACGAGATTGAGCCCGATCTAATTCCGTTTGTAAGCGTTGACGCTGTTGTAAAATGGGAGTAACTTCTAATTGTAATTGATCAAACTGAGTCAAACGATTACGAGCGGTTTGTAACTGTTCTAATCCCGCTTCAATATCAGTTTTTTGGCTTAAAATTTGTAAGTAATCTTGTTCCTGTTGGGTTAACGCTTCTAAACGAGCTTGTAGACTTTGAATTTGCTGTTGTAAGGTGTTTAGATGTTGGCGTTGTTGTTCTTGTAATTGTTGGCGTTGTTGTTGGGAATCTTGATAGATTTTAAATTGAACCGATAGGGTTTCTTCGGTGGTTTGTAGGGTGATAAAATTATTATATCCGGTTTGAATTTCCGTTTCTTGTTTTAATACTGCTTCTAATTCTTGACGTTGCTGTTGAGTAGTAACTAATTCCTGTTGTAATCTGCGATAGTCTTGAGCAAAGGTTTGATGCTGTTGTTGTTGTCCTGTTAATAACTTTTCCCAAGATTGACGATGATGTTGTTGGGCTTGTAGTTGTTGATATTGATCTCGATCTTGGGCTTGTTTTTCCTGAAGCTGATCAATGGTATTTTGTAGTTGAATAATATCCTGTTCCAGTTGACCTTTTTGGTCGATTTGGACTTGATTACTGGTTAAGGTTTGTTCTAAAATTTCCGCTTGGGATTTATAACTTTTGGCTAAGTCTTTGGCTTTATCTGATAAGCCATCATATTGATCTAATTTTAATAAATTAGCCAGAATTTCTTTACGTTCGGCGGGACGTTTGATCATAAATTCATCGGCTTTTCCCTGACGCAAATAGGCGGAATTAGTAAAGGTATCATAATCTAGTTTTAAGTAGTCTATAATTTTCTGTTGAGTGGGGGCTATTCCCTTTTCTGTAAGGGTGCGAAACTTAATTTGATCTAAATCTTCAATTTCTTGTAAAACGGTGGTTGCTACTTGAAATTCTAAGGTTCCCGATTGACCACGGCGGCGGTTACGAATCACCCGATATAAGTTTCCCTGACTAATAAATATAAAATCGACCTGGGTTTCTAATTCTCCCATATAGATAATATCATCCTTCGATTCTGCCCGACTTTCCCCCCAAATTGCCCAAGCCATTGCTTCTAATAAAGATGACTTTCCTGACCCGTTGGAACCGCAAATACAAGCGGTATGTAATCCACTAAAATCTAGGGTCGCTTCTCGATAACTCAGGAAATTTTTTAGGGTCAGTTTTTGGGGAATCATAGGTTTTCAAAACTGGAAATAGGGAATTTTTGGGAGGTTGCTGTATTGTTCAATCTTATTTTAACGCAATTTGTGTTATTGGGACTACAACAAAAGTATATAATCAGTACCATGAACCTACAACATCTAGGATTAACGATATTCTAGCAAAACTCAAAATACAGAAATACAGTTAGAAACCTTACAAGAATATGTATTAATTAGTCAAAACCGCCAGCGTGTTGATTGTTTTCGACGGAATACAGAGGGAAGATGGGAGCTTTATAGTTATCGAGGAAATCAAGAACTAGAGTTAACCAGTGTTAATTTCTCTTGTTCTCTGACTGCTGTTTACGAAGATATTTCCCAATTCATAATTCGTAATTCGTAATTAATTTCTAATATCTTGAGCCATTAAATAGATTGTAGTCCATTCCTGTTGAATTTGGGTGAGTTTTAAGTTTAGGGTTTCAGCAATAGTTTCTAAAGTTTCTCCGGCTTTTAATCGTTTAATGATTTGACGTTGGTTATCGTTTAAACTTTGCCAAAATTGTTCCCATTGTTCGGAATTTAATCCTAAACGATGTTCGGATAAAGAGGTTCCTAACCAACTGGTAACTAATTCTGGATTCTGTTTTAAGGTAAAGTTTTTAATTGCATGATAACTAACTTTTTCTCGGAGTCGATAGATTTGTTTAATCGGTAAATTTAACTTTTGAGCGATCGCTTCTTGGGATAATCCTTGTAAATACAGTCGCAACCATTCCGCCGCCTTTGAATCTACATTTTTAATTAAATAGTCTTCAAATTCTGCTTGTACTTTTAACCTTTGGTTTTGTTGGGTTTGAAAATATTGGTCGTCTTCGTATTGAGAAATGGCTTGATTATCTAATAAACTAATAGTGTCATCTGTCTCATCGGATAGAATTTCATCGGATAATTGTTTAATCCATTCTCCGGCGGGAACTTGGGTTAATCCGCCCCGTTGAGAACGACGTAAATAATTAACAAATCTATAAACTAATAGGGGTTGATTCCGAATTGGACGGAGACAATATTCTTCTAATGTTGTGAATAGTAAAGCATTACTTAATTGGCGATCGTTTGTACATTGAGAAATCCATTGAATTTGTTGTTGTAAATAGCGATCGCTATTCAACATTTCCTGTACTACTTCTTGTAAAACATCCACCACTTGACGCTGGCGATCGCGACTGGTTGACACCCAAAGACGAACCTTTTGGCGTAGGATCATTAAACTCCCTAATCGCTGCATTAAATTTCGATAGGCTTTTTCAGGAGGCGTATCTAAATAGCGCTGTTGTAGAATTTGATAGCGAAAGTTTAACCCTAATTTGATTCGTTCCTGTTGGTTAGTAGGGAGGGAATCTAAGCTGGTAAAATGCTCTCCCAGTAACCAATTAATGATACTTTCTCGTTTGTCTTGACTGGAGTTAGGGTAATCGTTTTCCAGTTGGAAACGCCACTGATTTGTCCAAGATTCTGCTAGGGTCATTTAAGGTTTTAAGGGGTCAAAAAATCTTCAATTGCTAAGGGTTTTACTATTTTATCCTAAATCTGGAAATCCGGTGAGCTATCTGTAAGTTCATTAGATTTTAGGGGATAGCTGTCTTGAAGTTTATTATGAATCACTTCAACTATCGGAACGGGGATCGGGTAATCCTCCTGAGAATTTGAACTCAGGGTTTTAAGTTATAGATAATGGAGATGATACGACTAAATTATCACGATGAATTACCGTATCTGCTCCGTCATAACCCAAAATTTCAGGGATTTTATCCGAATGTAAACCTTTTATTTTTTGCAATTCTCCCTGACTATAATTCACTAATCCCCTAGCAATTTCCTGTCCATCTAAATTACAAATTTGGACAGAATCCTGAAGATTAAATTCACCTTCAACTTGAGTAATTCCCGCCGCCAATAGAGATTTTCCTCCGTGAGAAATTGCTCGAATTGCCCCGGCATCTAAATATATTTTTCCCGTAGGAACTAATACATTTGCAATCCAATGTTTTCGAGCATTAACGGGTCTATTCTGGGGTTCAAATTGCGTGCCAATGAGTTCCGTCCCTTGCAGAATTTTTTCTAAATTTTGGGGGAATTTCCCCTCTGTTATCACTGTTCTCACCCCTGACCCCGTGGCAATTCTGGCGGCTTCAATTTTAGTAATCATCCCTCCGGTTCCCCAACCACTGCGAGAATCTCCCGTTTTAACTTGGAATTGTTCTAATTGTTCCATATTAGTCACTAAACTAATCGGTTGAGCATCGGGATTCTCACGGGGATCGGCCGAATATAATCGATCTACATCGGTTAATAAAAATAACCAATCCGCTTCCACTAAACTAGCAACTAAAGCCGAAAGCGTATCATTATCCCCGAATTTTAGTTCATCGACAGAAACAGTATCATTTTCATTAACAATCGGAATTACTCCTAATTTTAAAAGTTGTTGAAACGTATTATAAACATTCACATAACCATTGCGTTGTACTAAGTCTCCCCTGGTGAGTAAAACTTGAGCAATGGGTTGTTTTAAGGTACTAAATAAATCATCATAAACCCGCATCAAACGACCTTGACCGACGGCGGCTACGGCCTGTTTTAAAGCAATGGTGCGGGGACGTTCGGTTAATCCTAAGCGATCGCATCCCACTCCTACCGCACCCGAAGACACTAAAACCACTCGATAACCCTGCTTTTGTAGTCGGGTTAAAGTTTCTACTAATGTGGCTAAAGTCGATAGGGCTAAATGTCCCGTCGCCGACTGGGTTAAACTCGATGTACCAATTTTAACAACAATAGTTTGAGACATAATCAGTTATCAGTTATCAGTTATCAGTTTTTTAGAGATTGTAGGGATATTGCCGTTAACCAAAAGATTAAGATTTTTTTGGTAAATTATGCTATATCAGTATATCATTTATGCCAATATTATTAACTCTCAAACCATGGCAATTATTAAATCTCGCCTTCTTCTTTCCCTTTCCCTCTTAACCACCTTAATTTCGCTTTCCTTACCTGTTAAAGCTGACTCCACTGCCGAAATGAATCTAATTAATTGCCAATTTAATCTTTAAAAATAAGTGACTCCTATCAAACTTCAAAACGCAATTTCCCAAACAGGGCGACGCTACTACGCCTGCATAAGTTCTGTTATTGTCACCGAGGGAGGACGCTTGTACTGCTGCTCCCCCGCTTTTCCCATCTCCTGTTACCATGTATAGTATGTGTTAACAAAACTTAACGCTTTTGTTAGACACAACTCTGGGTCTCTACAGGCCAATATAGTACATGGAGGAATTATCAAACCATTACCGTATTGCCGATGAACACAGAATTACCCAACCGTCAACCCCCTAATCCTCAACAAATGCTGAGACTCCTCAAAAAAATAGCTGAGATTATTGGTAGATGGTGGTCAGAGTTTACCCTGCAAACTCGGTTAATGGCGGGGGCGACCCTGGTAGTTTCTCTATTGATGAGTAGTTTAACATTTTGGGCCGTCAACACGATTCAAGAAGATGCTCGCATCAACGATACCCGTTACGGTCGAGATTTAGGATTACTATTAGCCGCCAATGTCGCCCCCCTAATTGCTGAAGAAAAAAGGGATGAAGTCGCACGGTTTTCCCGTCAATTCTACACCAGTACATCTAGTGTCCGTTATATGTTATATGCGGATCAAGAGGGGGAAATTTATCTAGGTTTACCCTTTTCCGATTCGGCAGTACAAAATTCCTTAACCCTACGGCGGCGGATGCAGTTACCTGATAATTTTTTAGCCAGTGTGCAGTCAGGAAATTTTGCGGATTTGCCGATGGTAAGACAACATTTAACTCCAGCTGGAGAGGTGACGGATGTTTTTGTTCCCATGATGCACAATGGAAATTATTTAGGGATTTTAGCCATTGGAATTAATCCTAATCCTACCGTTGTTGTATCATCAAATTTAACCAGGGATGTAACTTTAGCGGTATTTGTTTCAATATGGGTGATGGTAATTTTAGGGGCGGTATTTAATGCTTTAACTATTACTCAACCGATTAAAGAATTAGTTCAAGGAGTTAAAAATATTGCCGTAGGAAATTTTAATCAACGGGTTGATTTACCCTTTGGAGGAGAATTAGGGGAATTAATTTCCAGTTTCAATGAAATGGCAGAACGCCTAGAAAGTTTTGAAGAACAAAATATTGAAGAACTAACCGCAGAAAAAGCCAAGTTAGAAACCTTGGTTTCAACTATTGCCGATGGAGCCGTTTTAATTGATGCTGAACTGAATTTAATTTTAGTTAATCCCACCGCAAAACGTTTATTTAGCTGGGAAGGTACAACGGTTATTGGTAATAATGTTCTCAACTTTTTACCCAATTTGGTTACAGAAGAATTATCAGAACCTTTACAAAAAATTGCCAGTGGAACTTTAGATGGCGGAGAGTTTCGTTGTTCCTTGGGAGAACCCACAAATCGGACATTACGAATTTTATTAACCACGGTTTTATTACATAAATCTCCTGGGGCTGAACCCCTGTGTCATAGCTGTATTCACGACGCGGAAAATACTTGTGAATTATCAGAACGTCCCAACGTTCAGGAATGTACTTTATATGACTATAATCCGATGTCAAATTCTCCTGGGGAAGACAATTATCGGGAAAGTTTAAAAGGGATTGCAATGACCATTCAGGATATTACTCGTGAGGTAGAGTTAAATGATGCTAAGAGTCAGTTTATTAGTAATATTTCCCATGAATTAAGAACGCCGTTATTTAATATTAAATCCTTTATTGAAACCCTCCATGATTATGGAGAAGATTTAACCGAAGAAGAACGACAGGAATTTTTAGCCACCGCCAACCATGAAACAGACCGTTTAACTCGTTTAGTTAATGATGTGTTAGATTTGTCTCGCTTAGAATCCTGTCGTATCTACAATTTTGAACCCGTTGATATGGCGCAAGTGGTAGAACAGACTTTGAGAACCTATCAATTGAATGCTAAGGATAAAGGAATTGAACTTAGTCGAGAAATAGAACCAGATTTACCTTTAGTTGTCGGAAATTATGATTTATTGTTGCAAGTTTTAACCAATTTAGTCGGAAATGCGCTGAAATTTACATCTTTGGGGGGCCGGGTAATTATCAGAGTTTATCTATTAGAAGAAGATAATCTCAAGAAAAATCAAGAAGTAGAGGAAATTGAAAAAGGAGGCTGGATTATTTCCCCTCCTCCCCCTCGCCCTGTAGATTTACATTTAGCTGGAAATCGACCTAAAAATCGTTATATTAGAACTGAAGTTTCTGATACGGGAACCGGAATTTCACTAGAAGACCAAGAGGCTATTTTTACTCGTTTCTTCCGTGTAGAAAATCGCGTTCATACCCTAGAAGGAACGGGTTTAGGGTTGTCTATTGTGAAAAATATTATTGAAAAACATCGAAGTCAAGTTCATTTAATGAGTGAGTTGGGCATCGGAACAACATTCTGGTTTGATTTGTTAGTATCCCAGGAAGAAACACAATCTACATCTTTTGGAAATGATGTTTTTATTGGAAAATCCTCGATCTCTATTTCTAAAGGATAAGATCACAAAAATCCATCATCATCACCAATTCATAATTCGTAATTCATAATTACCCTTTATATAACAGCATCACATCTTCCAACGACATTCGGGAATGCGCCCCTAAAGTTAAGGGTGAAATATGACCTCGGTTAAGATGGTCTGAAGCCGCACAAGCAATCATGGCGGCGTTATCGGTACAATATTTTAAAGGCGGAAATAATACCCGCAAATCGTGGATTTTAGCCGCCTCTTGCAGATGTTTTCTTAACCCACTATTTGCCGCCACTCCTCCCCCAATAGCAATAGTATCTAATCCAAAGTCTAAGGCACAAGCGATCGCCCTTTTTGTTAAAATTTTAGCAACGGTATCTTGAAAACTCGCCGCAATATCGGCAACAGGTAACGAGGTACTTTTTTCTTTTTCTAAGGTTTGAACTAACCTTAATACCGCCGTTTTTAACCCGCTAAAACTCGAATGATAGGGATGATAACCCCCATTAGGGAGGGAAATCTTGCCTTCGGGTAAGGCAAAGGCTTTGGGGTTGCCTTGAGTTGCTAACTGGTCAATAATTGGCCCCCCAGGATAGCCCAAATTTAACAACCGGGATACTTTATCAAAGGCTTCCCCGGCGGCATCATCCATCGTATGTCCCAAGATTTGATAGACCCCACAATCTTTAACATGAATTAAACTGGTATGACCCCCCGATACCAACAGACATAAAAACGGTGGCTGAAGACTGGTTTCGGTTAAATAGCTGGCATAAATATGACCTTCCAGGTGATGAATCCCTAAAAAGGGTTTATCATGCACCAAGGCTAAGGTTTTAGCTGTGGTAATACCCGTTATTAACGCCCCTACCAGTCCGGGTGCACAGGTGGCAGCCACCCCATCAATGGCCGACCAGTCTAAACCTGCGGTTTCTAATGCTTGGTCAAGGACAGGATTCACCATTTCTAAATGATGACGGGAGGCAACTTCGGGGACAACCCCGCCATATTGTTGATGAATGGGGATTTGAGAAGCCACAACATTACTTAAAACTTTACGATTCTTTACAATTGCGACCCCGGTTTCGTCACAACTTGTTTCAATTGCTAAAACTGTTGCCATTGACTGATAAATTTTATGAAATGATCGGAGCTAACTTTGAATAGCTTTATCATTGCAGATTTTTTGGGTACAGTGAACAACTGAACCTAATAATGACAAACGTAACAAAAGGAAACACTTCTATGCGTCGATTGTTAGCTGCTATTCTAGCCCTAGGCTTGTGGATGACCGTTGTTCCCGCAGCTTCAGCTTATAACTTAGTTCCTTGCTCTGAATCTTCCGTGTTTGAGCAACGGGCAAAAACCTCTATATCTGTTGCGGCTAACCCGGCACAGGCAAAAGCACGCTTTGAGCGCTATTCCCAAGAACTCTGCGGAAAAGAAGATGGCTTACCCCATTTAATTGTGGATGGAAGCTTATCTCATGCGGGAGATTTCTTAATTCCTGGCGTTCTGTTCCTGTATATTGCCGGATGGATTGGTTGGGTCGGTCGGTCTTATTTACAATATGCAAGAAAGAGCGAAAACCCCGCAGAAAAAGAAATTATCATCAATGTTCCTGTGGCTCTGACCTTTATGCTCGGTGGTTTCCTGTGGCCCTTAGCAGCGTTGAAAGAAATCACCACCGGTGAACTGTACGTCAAAGATGACGAAATCACCGTTTCACCTCGTTAATTACAGAATTCTTAAACAGAGATTAGGGAAGATTTCAGTTGAATTAATCACCTAAATATTCCCTAATTATCCCATAAACAAACTTTGTTTATGTTCTAATAATCTTTGTGAATTCTGGTTTCTTTTAACAGATTAATTGTTTTTCACATTTGCAAACTTAGGAGAAAAAAACTCATGCAGTATTTCTTGAAATATCTTTCAACAGCACCCGTTTTAGCTGCCGCTTTGATGGTTTTTACGGCTGGGGTTTTAATCGAATTTAATCGTTTCTTCCCCGATTTACTGTTCCATCCCCTCTCTTAATTCAACCTTGATCTAAAGAGGGAACAGGGAACAGGGAACAGGGAATTACGAATTACGAATTACGAATAAGTAATAGCAAGAGTTTACCTCCCCTGCCTCCCCTGCTCCCCTGCCCCGCTTTTAACTTGTAAATATATTCTTTATCAATGAAATCCTATCTCGCTGCGGCTATTCAAATGACCAGTACCCCTTGGCTAGAAAAAAATCTGGCAGAGGCAGAAGAATTGATTGATTTAGCAGTTCGTCAGGGGGCTGAATTAGTCAGCTTACCTGAGAATTTTCCCTTTATGGGTGAGGAAGCCGAGAAAATGGCTCAAGCTGAAACTATTGCTCAAACTACAGAAAAATTTCTTAAAACCATTACCCAAAAGTTTCAAATTACTCTATTAGCGGGAGGATTTCCAGTTCCTTCGGGTGATGGCAAAGTTTATAATACGGCGGTGTTAATTGATGCTAATGGTCAAGAATTAGCCCGTTATCAAAAAGTTCATTTGTTCGATGTTAATTTGCCCGATGGCAATACTTATCAGGAATCTAATACGGTGATGGCGGGGACGGTTTTACCTCCGGTTTATCATCATCCAGAGTTGGGCAACCTGGGACTATCGGTGTGTTACGATGTCCGATTTCCAGAACTCTATCGCCATTTATCCGAAAAAGAAGCAGAAATTCTCTTTGTTCCAGCAGCTTTTACTGCTTATACGGGTAAGGATCATTGGGAAGTTCTGCTCAAGGCTAGAGCGATTGAAAATACCTGTTATGTGGTCGCACCTGCTCAAACTGGATGTCATTATGGGCGTCGGTATACTCACGGTCATGCGATGATTCTTGACCCTTGGGGGGCAGTTTTAGCGGATGCAGGTGATAGGCCAGGAATTGCGATCGCAGAAATTAATCCCGCCCGTCTGGAACAGGTTCGGAGGCAAATGCCGAGTCTGCAACATCGGGTATTTATGTGAAATCATTTATCGGAGGCGTGTCCGAGCGCAGCGATGCCGTAGGCTATTGGCGCGTCTCTAACAGTTATAGCAGGGAACAGCCCCCCTAGCCCCCGTGCACGGGGGCTAGGGGGGGAGGGAACAGGGGGGAAAATACTTAACCGTTTGGGTTCTAAGATCCGTCTGGTGTCCTAACTGCCTTGGCGGTTGCTATATCAGTTTTTCTCTCCTGGGATTCCGGGGATATAATTTAGGAAATAAACCAATGATTAATTCCAAATCCAACAGCACGATTATATAATAATAGTTCAGAGGCAATTTTTAAAGCGGAATTTTGACCGATATCGGTTTCAAAAACTGAAGAAAAAACGGTATCAATTTTATTTTTTTGGCAAAAATTCTTGAGTTTTCTTGGAGATCCAAAAATAGCAGGTTTGATCACAAAAATATCTAACCATCCTTGTTGATAACAAGAGTTTAATTGTTGTAAATTAGCAACGGATTCATCTAAGGCTAGAGAAGTGGAATAGCGATCGCATAATTCTAACATTAAATCCAATTGAGAAATAGATAAAGGTTGTTCTAAAAATTCAATTTCAATCAAGTCTTGATTGGCATTAATTAAATCACAGGTTTCTAACCAATATTCTGCTTGCTCAAAGGTTAAACCGCCATTTGCATCTAACCTAAGACGGATTTTTTGAGGACTGCTTAAAGTTTCTATTACGATCTTGACTAACTGTTTAAAAATATTAATTTCTGTTGTAATTTCATCAACACCTATTTTCCATTTTAAGGTTTGATATCCTTGCTGAAATAGGGTTTTCCAAGTATTTAAAACTATTTCTCCAGTAGGTAATAATCCGCTATATTGAAGTTTAGATAAATCAACTAATGGGTTAGAATTTAACTCAATTAATGCAGATTCAAACCCAAATTGACAAGCGGGTAAACTGTCAGAAATAGTAAAAATTGTTTCTGTTGAAATGATACTCGGAAGTTTTTGACAAAAGGCGATCGCATCTTCCAAGGTTTCCGACCCAAACCAACTTAAAGGTGCAATTTCTCCCCATCCTATATTACCCTGTTTATTGGTTAAATTTAAAATAATTCCTTCTCGAATATTCCAAATTCCGTGGGCGGTTTTGAGGGGAGTTTTAAACGGACGTTGATAGGGTTGAAACTGAAATTGATAATTCATTCCGATAAAAACTTAACTATTTTATTAATCCACTGTTGAGGATTTTCAATTAAAATATTATGACCACAATTCGGGATAATTTGCAACTGGGAAAGGGGACATAATTGGTTTATTTCTTGGTTAATTTGTTTGAATTTATGATCCAATTCTCCAACTAACAGCAATAGGGGTATTTGATTGTTGGGTAATTTTTCCCAGAGAGACGGTTGATTTCCGGTTCCTAAATACCGCAGGGATTTTGATAACTCCATGGGATTATTCTTTAAACGATGATCAAAAATTTGATCAAATTCAGGGTGATTTTTTAAGGTTTGAAATAGTGGTTGGTTATACCATTGGTCTAAAAATATTGGAAATTCCAGGGTTTGTAGTTGTTGAGATTTTTGAATATCTGAAATCAACCGTTGTAACCGCTCTGATTCAGTTTTGAGTCCTGGGTATGTGGATTCTAATATTACTTTTTGAAAATATTGGGGAAAATTTAAGGTTAAATATAATCCTAATCTTCCCCCCATAGAATATCCCATTAAATAACATTGGGCAATATTTAGATGGTTTAATAACTCTATTAATGCGATTGCTGTTTCAGACATTTGATAACAAATGTCTTCTCCTAAAACTTGAGTTTGTCCGTGTCCAGGGAGGTCAAGGGTTAAACAACAAAACTGGGAAAATAGTGGAGAAATTCGGGTATTAAAATCCTGACTATTTCCTAGAAATCCATGTAAAAATAAAATAACAGGTTGATTAATATTGCCGTTTTTAGTATAATGAAAACAATAGTTTTTTTGTTTTAAAAACGGCATAAAACTTGATGAAGTTATTAATCTAGTAGCCAATGTAAAAAGGGAACAGAAGCGGCACAAAATGCCATAAATCCAAATAACCCGAATAACATTCCAAACAATAAAAATTCTTCTCCTTTTTGTTTAGCTAGTTTAACAATAAAATAACTGTAACCATAACAGGCGATGAAGAAAATAACGATAAATGCGGTAAAATAGTATTGCATTGTGTTTTATGGTGCTACGCACTAGGAAATAGGGAATAGGAATAGGAAATATTTGTGCAGCTTACCCGGCTTTAAAACCAGAACCACCACCAACTTTTTCGTTTTCCATTTGGTCTAATTGTGCGCCCATTCATTTTAGCCATGGCTAATTGTTCATCGGTGACAATGGCATCCGTAAGATTAGCACCACAAAGATTCACCCCTCGCAAATTAGCCCGATTTAAACAGGCATTTCTCAAATTTGCACCCCGAAGATCTGCCCGTTCTAAATTAGCATTACTCATATAGGCTTTAACTAATTTAGCATTTCTGAAATTAACATTCGTTAATCTTGCCCGACCAAAATTAACTTCTGTTAAATCGGCCCCTTGAAAATTCGTATTACTTAAACGGGATTCATAAAAATTAGCCCCAGACCAATCAAAATTTTCCAAATTTAAACCACTTAATTTACAGTCCGCAAAATCCCGTCTACCCTTTACATAAGCAGTTTTTAATGTGTTTTCATTCCATTTTGGGGCTGAATTTACAGGGACAGAAGCAGAATTAACTTTTTTATTCGCACCAGAATCACAGATCATACTAACTGGAGCGCCTTGATTAGCACCGAAACCACTCACTAGAGCAGTTTGATCATAAATATCCTGATCTCCTCCAATCTTTCCTGATTTTTTTTGCCCTAACCGTTGTTTCCTTTCTCGAATTTGTGCACCTATTTTTTCTGAAGTCAACATCAACCCGGTATTTTCATTGAAAACAGTAGGTTCATCCGTAGGAGTTGGTAATTTGGAGTTAGAAGTTGAGTTAGACTTCTGCTGCATTACCATGCTTCCTGAAAGACCTTCATAACTAGATTCAGAATCTAATGCTCGCAGAACATCTTGCGCCGATTGATAGCGATACTGCACCGAAAATTCTAACATTCGTTGCAATATACTGCAAAAAGAATCACTCACATCCAGATGGGGTTGCCACAAAATTTCCCCGGTAATTTGATTACTTTCAAAGGAATTAGGAGACTTCCCAGTCATCAAATAAACACAGGTCATGCCCACCGCATAAATATCACTGGCATAAACCGGACGTAAAGCCATTTGTTCGGGGGGAGCAAACCCCGATGTCCCGATGGCAAAATTAGTAAAAGCCGTCTGTCCAGTGCCCATCATTGTAGCTTGGTTAACTTGATCTTTTACCGCTCCAAAATCAATTAAAACTAAATTTTGATCAATTCGCCGACGTAAAATATTAGCAGGTTTAATATCTCGATGAATCACTTCTTGACTGTGAATATAATCTAATATGGGAATAATTTCCCGCAGAAATTTTTTGGCTTGTGCCTCGTCAAAAATACCCTTTTCCTTGACCTCTTGTTTTAAAGTATAGCCATCCACATATTCTTGTACCAAATAAAATTGTTTTCCCACGATAAAATAATCAATGAGCCGAGGAATCTGGGGATGATCACCAATTTTACCCAGGGTTTTTGCTTCCCGTTGAAATAACTCCCTTGCCATTTCTAAAATTCGAGCGGATGTCGCCGTGGGTCGCAGTTGTTTGACCACACAATTCGGACGTCCGGGTAGGGACATATCTTGAGCTAGAAACGTTGCCCCAAATCCGCCTTTACCCAAAGGTTGAATCACCTGATAGCGATTTCTCAGCAGCAATTTTGAACCACAAGCCTTGCACTTGAGGGCATCATCTAAATTCTCAGGTTGAGGGCAGGCTGGATTAACACAGTAGCTCATGATGTTTGAGATTGCTTTTTACCAGTGAACGGAGAACTTGCAAAACCCACAGGACTGATAATATAATACTGGATTTGTGTTTCTACTTATTTCTTAACAACTATGCCACCCTTGAAGCATAAATACTCGTTTTCTATGAAACGTTTTATGGGAGCCAGAATCAATAATCTTGCCCTTGTAGCAATATTTGAACGTGTTGACACCAGAATTATAACACAAAATCCTCATAGTTTCAGTGATTGAGCTTCAACACCTTCAAAATCAACCAATAACAAACGCTCAACATCCGACTTGGTGCAACAATGGATTAGGAACATTGAAAGCGAATCACGATGCGTATTTCTCTAAATTGGTTACAAGAACTGGTAGATATCCAGAACACCCCCCAAGAGTTGTCTGAAATCCTCACAATGGCGGGGTTCGAGGTGGAAGATATTGAAGATTTACGTTCCTGGGCCGATGGGGTTGTCCTGGGGAAAATTATTCAAGCCGAACAACACCCCAATGCTGATAAATTAAGGGTTTGTCAAGTTGATATTGGTGCTTCTGACCCTCTGAATATTGTTTGTGGGGCGTCCAATGCGGCATCGGGAATGGTGGTGGCTGTGGCAGTTTTGGGAACTCATCTTCCTAAAATTAATTTAACACTAAAAAAGACAAAATTACGGGGAGTTCCCTCCGAGGGGATGATTTGTTCTTTAGCTGAATTAGGATTAGAAAAAGACTCGGCGGGAATCCACAGTTTTAACCTGGAAAATCCGGCGTTAGGCAGTGATATTAGACCCTTATTAGGGTTAGATGATGTTATTTTAGATGTGACGGCAACTGCTAACCGCGCCGATGGCTTAAGTATGGTGGGAATTGCCCGTGAAATTGCCGCATTAACCGGGGCAAATTTAAGAATTCCTCAACCTCCAGAGTTATTAATTGAACAGCCAGATCAGTCTGAATCTTTAGCGATTGAAATTGCCGATAAAACCGCTTGTCCGATCTATATTGGTACTATTATTCAAGGGGTGAAAATTGCCCCTTCTCCTGAGTGGTTACAACGCCGTTTACAAGCCGCAGGAGTGCGTCCGATTAATAATGTGGTAGACATCACTAATTACATTTTATTAGAATGGGGACAACCGCTTCATGCCTTTGATTTAGATCGGATAAAACAGTTAACTTCCTCTCAAGATTTAACCGTGGGCGTGCGCTTTGCTAAATCCGATGAATCCCTTAAAACTTTAGATGGTCAAACTCGGAAATTACAGGAGCAAAATCTGTTAATTACCGCCAATAATTATCCGGTGGCTTTAGCGGGAGTTATGGGAGGTGAAGAAACAGAAGTTTTTGCACAAACTCAAAATCTATTGTTAGAAGCAGCTATTTTTTCACCCATCGCTATTCGTCGTTCTGCCCGGGCGCAAGGACTACGCAGCGAGGCTTCTACTCGTTATGAACGCGGGGTGAATCAGGCGGAATTAGAATTGGCTTGTCGGCGGGCTATTTTATTGTTAAAACAGTTGGCTTCTGGGGTTCCTGTTTGTCAAGAAAGCGATCGCAGTCCCCTAGAAATTCAGACTCCTGAAATTACATTAAGGTTAGATCGAATTAATGCTATTTTAGGACAACTGAAACGAGCCGAATCCCCCTATTTATTACCTGAAGAAGTAGAAAAAACCCTGACGGCTTTAGGATGTAAATGTAGGGGTGGGTTAATCCAAATTCCGGTAACTAGCAAAGATATAACAGAACCCGCCCGTACGGAATCTCACGGTAATTCTGTTATTTGGCAAGTTACTGTTCCCCCCTATCGTTATCGAGATTTAGAACGAGAAATTGACTTAATCGAAGAAGTTGCCCGTCTCTACGGATATGATCAATTCCGTGATACATTGCCCAGTCAAGGAGTATCCGGTTATCTTCCCTTAGAACAGGTCGCAACTCGACAAATTCGGGCGGCTTTTCGCGGGGAAGGATTAACGGAATTAATGCACTATTCCCTAGTAAAAACAGAGGGGGATAATCAAGTTGTTTTAGATAACCCTTTGTTTGTGGAATATTCGGCTTTACGCACCGAAATGTTAACCGGATTAATTGATGCCTTTGTTTATAATTTAGAAAATGGAAATGGGCCGTTAAATGGCTTTGAAATCGGCAGAATTTTCTGGAAAGAAGGAGACGAATACAAAGAACAAAATGCCATTGCTGGTATTATGGGAGGCGATCGCAGTTTTGGCCGTTGGGTTAGAAGTGGTCAAGAACAACCCCTAACTTGGTTTGAAGCCAAAGGCATTTTAGAAGCAGTATTTCAACGCTTGAATTTAACCGTTGAATATAAACCGGAATCTACTATAGAATTGTTACACCCCGGACGCACAGCTTCCTTATGGTTACAGGGGAAACGGTTAGGAATTTTCGGACAATTGCATCCGCAACTCTGTCAAAAACAGGATTTACCGAATCAAGTTTATGCCTTTGAATTCGAGTTATCGGTATTATTAGAAGGGATGAATCGCCCCTCTAATTTAGTTCGTAAATTCAAACCTTTTTCTACTTTCCCCGCTTCCGATCGAGATATTGCCTTTTTCGTCCCCGTGGAAGTCCCTGTATCAGATATTCAACGCTGTATTACCAAAGCCGCTGGGAATCTATTAGAATCGGTGGAAGTTTTCGACGAATATCGGGGGAAAAATGTACCTGAAGGTCAGCGTAGTTTGGCTTTTCGTTTAGTTTATCGGGTTAGCGATCGCACTTTAACCGATACCGATATTGACCCCTTTCAACAAAAAGTCCGAGATGCTTTAGTACAACAATTTAACGTCAGTCTCAGAAGTTAGATCCCAGTCAAAAATCAACAATCAATCAGTAACAATTATGCCAAAATATGTCATGTTCGGAAGCTATTGTGAGAACGTTCTGGAGAAACGAGAACCCTATCGGGCGGAACATTTAGAACGATTAAAACAACAAAAAGAATCGGGTGTTTTATTAACTATTGGCCCGACTCAGGATGTTACTAAAATATTTGGGATTTATGACGCGGAGGATGAAGCAACCGTGCGTCAGTTAATTGAGTCTGACCCCTATTGGCAAAATGGGATTTGGACAGAATATGATGTTAAGGCCTGGATTCAGGTCTATTAACTAGGACTTACGCAAATTTTGGGATTTAACCCTATATGTAGGGGTAATTTATGAATTACCCCTAACCGCCTAACAAATACATTAATTTAATATTAATATTAGTGTTTTCTCCAGCCAGCACAACCGCAGCATCATTGAATTTTGGGGGCCCAGTGAGAATGGTGGGATTTTTAGAAAAACCAAATCCTTCGGTGGGAATTCCTAAAGCATTTCGGTTAGCCATTTTATCATTATTTGCATCATGAAGAACCGCAATCGCATAACTACCTGGTTGCAAATTATCAAAACTCATGACAACAGGAACTTCTGTAATACTGACACAACCGCTTTTTATCGCATTGTCTCCATTACTGGGGAAGCCTTTATTACTCGCAAATAAACTCGCACAAATTTGTCCATTTTTATTTTTTAACCCATCAATAGTCAGGGTTATTTTGCTTTTGGTTTGAGCTTGAACATTAACAGCAACCGAAAAAATACTGACAAAAAGGAAAGAAGTCAGAAACATTAAGGGTTTTGTAGATTGAATCATTGGGGGATTTTGGGAAATAGGTTAAACTGGGATTAGTCTGTTTAAATTATCCCATAATTCAATAGTTTTGTAAAGTTATTTTGTTTGGCGATCGCCTCCAAATCATACTCAATTTAGCAATTCAATCTGATCTACATCCAGATTAAAATTATTCTGACCGATATTAAATAAAGTAGCAAGACGATCACCTTTTTCTGTATAAGTTAATTCTATTTTTAGATAACTTTCCGGTTTATAGGGCAAACAATCGGCCCATTCAATGGCAATAATTCCGGGTTCGACTTCAATTCCTTCCCAATATTGTTCTAAATTCAAGTGTTCAATTTCTGATGCTTCTAATCTATATAAGTCTAAATGATAGAGAGGAATCCTGCCATTTAGATATTCATTAATTAAAGTAAATGTCGGACTTTCAATGGATTCAGGAATATCTAAACCTGCGGCTAAACCTTGAACAAAAGTTGTTTTTCCGGCTCCTAAATTCCCTTCTAATAATATAATACTATTGGCTGAAAGCGATCGCCCAAATTGTTTCCCTAATTTATTGGTTGCTTGGGCGTTGGGTAAATGGAATTGAGTCATAATTTTATCTGAATAGTTTAGAAAAGATTGAGCCCTTCAGGGCTTACTACACTGTAGTGAGTCCTAAAGGACTCTCTAACCTACGGGTTAGTTTTGCCAAACCATCTTAATAATACCTGGGCTAACCGATAGGGATCATGGCGTAAATATCCGGTGTCGGGATCAACATCCATAATATTACTCATCACAATCCTTCGACCCAATTGTTTAACCATATCTCGATCTAAAATAACTGGATGAGAGTCTTCTTGAGCATATCGAATTAAAGCATTAGCTGGGGGAACTGTTCCTTGAGTTAACACCGCATCAAATAATTGATAACCGCAGGCTTTATCAATAGCTTTAATATGATCAGAAACCGTATAACCATTGGTTTCCCCCGGTTGGGTCATAATATTACAAATATAAATCCGGGGAACATTTCGAGAAGCAATAGCCGCGGCAATTTCTGGAACTAATAAATTAGGAATTACACTTGTATATAAACTACCAGGGCCAATAATAATCAAATCTGCCTCTAAAATCGCTTGTACTGCTTTCGGTAGGGCGGGAGGGTTGGGGGGAATACAACCAATCGTCAAAATTTTTCCCTTAGCTTCAGTAATACTAGATTCCCCATGAATTCGGCGACCATCGGCTAATTTTGCCCATAAATTAACATCTGTTAATGTGGCGGGTAGGACTTGACCTCTAATAGCTAATACCTTAGAACTAGCGGCGATCGCCTGTTCCAAATCTCCTTCAATTTCACTCATTGCGGTTAAGAATAAATTTCCGAAACTATGTCCGGTTAATCCATCTCCGGCGGTAAATCTATATTGAAATAACTCCGTTAATAATCTTTCTTCATCGGCTAAGGCGGCGATACAATTCCTAATATCTCCAGGGGGTAAAACTCCCATTTCTCGCCGTAACCGTCCTGAAGATCCGCCATCATCTGCCACAGTAACAATGGCGGTAATATTAGCGCTATATTCTTTCAATCCCCGTAATAAAGTTGATAACCCAGTACCGCCCCCAAGCCCAACAATTTTCGGCCCCCGCAATAAACGGCGATGACTCAACAAACGATCAACTAATTGTTCATCTCCTGCCGGATAAAAGGCTTCACTAATTGAATTTAAACTGCGGGTTTGACTCCAAAGAACTAACACAACCCCCAAGGCAATCATCAATGGCCCTGAGATATAATTTGGCACAACGGTGGTAATCCATCCTAATAAATTTTTCAGCAGTTGTAGGATGTAATAAATCGGAGTCATTCCCGTCGAGATCGCCAACCCTAAACTAGCCACTAACACTCCCGTGGCACTAACCGCCATCCACCGCTTGATAAACAACCCAGGGGATAACCATTTAAACCATTGGTTAATCATCCGGTGAGAACGATAGTTCGATAGGCCAAGATGGAGTCTGAGTTTCATAATTCTGCGGAAGGTGTGTTTGAACGAACCAGTTGACATAGATAGTGTTTTACTTCGATATACGGGCTTTTACAGACAATTTAGACTAGGGAGGTCGTGCTGATCGTAAAATAACGGACTAGAGGTTAATCCCATCGGGCTATCGGTGTGTTTAATTTTTCCTAACGAGGGAGATCAAAGTGATGATAACGATTAAATCGTTTGCTTAACAACTGTATTGGGTATAAGTTACAATGATAAGAAGGGTTGAGCGACATGATCAAAGACGGTAACAAGGGAAAAACTCCGAGGATTAAGGTTGAACCCGTCGATTTTAAGGATAACTTGGTTTTATCAAAGCACTCGGAATCTTTAGAACCTTTAATTGAATTAAAAGGGGTGAGTAAAGCCTTTGGTTCCCAAATGATTTTGGATCGGGTTGATTTAACGATTTATCGGGGAGAAGCATTGGGAATTATTGGCCCTTCAGGAACGGGAAAATCAACGATTTTGCGAATTATTGCCGGACTTTTGCCCCCCGATGAAGGAGAAGTTTATATATTAGGAAAAAAACGGCAAGGATGGGTCGATGATATTACTGATCCGATTGGAATTGCTATGGTATTTCAACAGGCGGCTTTATTTGATTCTTTAACGGTGACGGAAAATATTGGTTTTTTACTATATCAACATACAAAATTACCTTCTAAAAAAATTAGGGAATTAGTTAATGAGAAATTGGAGATGGTCGGGTTGCCAAATATTGGCGATCAATATCCCGCCGAATTATCAGGAGGAATGCGAAAACGGGTGAGTTTTGCCCGGGCGATTATGCCAAATCCAGAAAATCCCAGGGAGACACCAGAGGTAATTTTATATGACGAACCCACCGCCGGGTTAGATCCGATTGCATCAACGGTTATTGAGGATTTAATTAGGGATTTACAACATAGTGGCAAAGGTTGCAGTACCTATAGTATTGTGACCCATCAAGATAGTACCATTCGACGGACGGCCGATCGGATTGTTTTTCTATATCAAGGTTTAGTGCAATGGCAAGGAACAATTCAGGAAGCATTTACCACCGATAGCGCGATCGTCAAACAGTTTTTTAGTGGTAGTATTGATGGGCCGATTAAAGTTGCTAAATAATATGGGAATTACGAATTACGAATTACGAATTGATAACGTTTTGCTGTTCCATATAGGTAATGATCGTGATTGATTGACCAATCTGGAGGAGCCTCAACAGTTGCCATCACTGATTCTAAGACATCCCAAGCATTTTGTTGATTTTGAACAAAAGTTACCTTTTGCTCAGTTTCTTCTGCGTGTTCTGTATTCCCTTCAGTATTCAGATAAGTTTGTAACCATTCTGCCAGTTGACGGACTTCAATAGCAGATAATTTTTGAATAGCCGCTTCAACTTCTGTTAGTGAATTCATCCTATTTTAGAAGTTAAGTAACAATTAGATGCTAAATAGCTTACTAAAACTCCACTTTAACCGTCAAGGTAAACTCATAGACTTCTTTTTTTAGTTGCTCAATTTGAGCCTGTAAATCAAGATAAACTGGAACTTTAATATCAGCAATTGCTTTAAAATTTTGCTTAAATTCCTCAGTGAGACTTAAAGTTAATTCTCGACTTTGTAGAGGATTACTACCTGATCTTTGAGCAATTAGACTTGTCATAGAATGATCACTTAACAGTTGATATTTATTTAGATGAGCTTTGGCTTCTTCTATATTCGGATTTCCACCTTGAAATGTACTCCGAATTTCAAGCTGATTCCGTATTTGTTCAAAGGTTTTACTCTGTGCTCCAAGCTTTCCCGTAACACCAGAACTATTGAGAGAACCTTTAAAAAGTTGCTTTCCTGTTGAAGTTTTGACTTCGATTTGTTCTACTGTAACTTCTCGCGCACCGAGTAACCCGCATAAAGTCGTAAAATGCAGATATTTTGCTAATGCAAAGGTTGAAGCCGATTTTTCAAGAACAACATAATCCGATGAATCATAAGGATTTTGAATTAATAAAGCTCCTTCTTCCAAAAGTCCACTATTTTCTAATTTTTTCTCTAAATAACTTGATGCTTCATCAGAAGGAACTAAAAGATGAATCTGCTCACTTAAAAGTAAATCGTTCCCACCTGGAGTATATTCTAGTCGGGTCAACTCGTGGGGAGAAATAACTAAAATAGCTTTGCGTTTTTTAGGAGGAACTACATCAATATTCATCTGTTTTGTTGGATTTATATTATCAGGTTTATTAGGGATTATTTCAGGTTGAATTTGCTCTGATGGGAGTTGATTAGGAATATTTGTAGGGACATTACCAATAGGTTGATTAGTCCTATTAACCCTCCAATTTGTAGCAGTGTTAATTGCCACCCTTGAAACTGGAGCAGTAAGCTTACTGCCAAAGGAAGGAAAAAACTCGTTGACAGACTGATAAGGTTTCTTTGGAACTGCACCTTCTTTTTTTTTGCTTCTAATTCGTCATTCAACCATTTTTTAATTGATTCTAATGTCCCGTTTTGTAATGTTCTTTTAATTTGATTGGAGATAACTCCTTGAATCTCATTACATACATTATTAACCCAGTCTGATGAGCCTTCCTCTGGGAACTCTCCATAGATAACAATTGGAGCCAGACGATTACTTTCATCTTTCTCAACAGGTATAACTTCCATGACAAATTTAGGATCGCTGTGACGAACAGTAACCGATGGGCCATAGAGTGCAATTTCTATTTTTTTTGCACGAACCTCAGAAATTTCAAACACAAGCTTTCGCCGTGATTCATCATTATATAATTCTTCTCCATTTTGAATGATGATATCACGAGATTTATTGTCAAGATTCTGAGCAAAAAATGATAAATTTGTCATTTCTCTACCTGCCTAAAAATTGTCTGAATTAGATAGTTTGCATCATTTTCATTTGCCAAACTTCCCAAGGTAACTTTGACTTTAGCTGCGCCGCCAGCAAGCTGAATCATTCTTTTTACAATGGGAAGGGATGTAAATTGACTTTGGTAGTTACCCCTCTGATCAGGAGTAAGATTTTTATAGACGGGATCAGAATCCCAATGATTACCAACAATAAAGAATTGCTTTCTTTCTGTTGCATCTAGTTCTTTAATCCAGATTTGAATCTGTTTTAGATCATCGTCAGCCCGTTTTTCCGTTTCTGAATCATGTTTTAGCAACATATCTGTTCTAACAAGATATAAAACTAAATCAGCTTCTTCAAAGAGTTGTTTCCACTTATAATATTGATCTATGCTGTCATGCCCTAGTCCATCTGTACTTCCACTCCCTGGAAGATCATCAGTTTTTTTGAGCCGAATATCCAGATCGCCGAGCTTAATGCGTATTCTTTCTACATCTTCTCTATTGGCAGTTTGGTTATATTGCTCAATCAAAATCCCCTTTTCCATATATTTAAAAAGGGTAGTTTTGCCGACTCTCTTTGCGCCTAAGACGGCGATTTTCTTTCCCTGGAGGGAATAAAAAATATCTTCCCATTTATAGACAACTGATCCGCTTACCACCGCGCCAACGGCAAAAGCGATAAAGATTTCAATGCCAACCATAAATATTAGACAAAACACATTTTTTAAGTCTTAACCTATACTAAAGTTCTCTGATAAAATCTGTAAAGACGGAAAAGGGCGGAAAAAGACGGGAATTTCTAAAATTTTAGTGAAGGGCGGAAAAAGACGGAAAAGGACGGATATAATAACGGCAGGTTTTTTCAGGTCTTTACCGATGGACATTCCTGATATATTACAGTTTGTAGATGAAATTATCTCCTCTAAAACAGGCAAACATCTCAACGATTTGCAACGGGGAATTATTGAGGGAACACTGAAACGACAGAGGTATACTGACATTGCAGAAACCTACGGTTGTACTGCGGGTCATGCGAAGGATGAGGGTTACAAGCTGTTACAACTTTTATCTAATTTCTTTGGTGAAACTGTTGATAAAAATAATCTTAAATCTGTACTCGATAGACAAATAAATTTAAACATAAATCTTGGTAATAATAATACTACTTTTCAAAACAGTAAAGAAATTAACTATATCAATATTTGTCCAGATAATCCAACTCCTTCCTCAAATAAAAGTAAACCTATTACTGTTAATACCAAAACCAGAAAAAACAAAGTTAATATAGAATCGATTAATAAATTACGGCTATTTGGCTTGAATAATGAGCAAATTGCAGAGGCTTTAAATCTTTCTTTAGATGCTATTAATCAGGTAGATTTATAACATTATGCTTGATGTTGAGATTTTCGGGTTGATTGTTATTATAGCAATTTAGGATCGAGGAAAATGCGATCGCACTTCATTTTTAAAAATGCGATCGCCCTTTCCTTTCCAGCACCAGATTAATTAACTCTCTATGTAAGCGGTTTTCTAAACCGATGTCCATCAGGTTCTACAACCACAAATGCCCCTTTTAGTTCTACTTCAGAGTAATTTTCTATGACTCCTGCTAGTTCGTTATGAACTGCATTCACCGTTTTAGGTAAAACTCGAAGGTAAATCACACCTGTTGCGATCGCCCTTACAAAAATAAGATTTCCGTAATCTCTGTCTCGCGTAATAAGGATGCGATTTTCTGCTTGGGCTACTCTGAGTATTTCTTCATCACTTGCTTGCGCTAGACCCATTTGAGCGACAACAATTACATCATGTCCTGCATCAATCAAAAATTTTGTGGTGACAGCGTATACATCTTGGTCTATCAGAAACTTCATAATTTAAGCTAATGCCAAATGCACATCTTCAGCCGCCACCAGTGCGATCGCATACTGTAGGCAGGCTCTAATATCCTCTACTTGCAAATCGGGATAGTAGTCTCGGATAATTTCTGCAAAAGAAAGTCCTTCATTTAGTAATTCGAGAACACTCTGAACAGTAATGCGCGTACCCACTATGCAAGGCTTACCGAAGTGGATTTGAGGGTTGACCGATATCCTGTCCATGTTGACCACAGAGTTATATGTCTTTTTTATTTTAACTCATTAGATTGGCGATCGCACATTTCTATCTTCCCCAAAATGCGATCGCACTCTTATTTTCCCAAAATCGCACCTTGCCTTTTTTCACGCTTTTGGGCATCGCACCTTGCTATCCAGCGAGCAGAGCTATAATAACAAAAACCATCTGAAGTGCGATCGCGCTTCACTTAATTTATCCGAATGTGAATCGTCAAGTGAGCGATCAAGAACTCAGTGAAGTTCTACAACAAGTGAATCTTCAAGATGTGCTTACCAGGGTCGGAGGCTTTGATCAAGAAGTCCCTTGGGAAAATATATTATCACTAGGGGAACAACAACGTTTGGCTTTTGCCCGAATATTAGTGACCCGTCCTCATTTTGTTATCTTAGATGAATCAACTAGTGCTTTGGATTTGATCAATGAAAAGAATTTATATCAACAGTTAAAAGAAACAAAAACAACCTTTATTAGTGTGGGACATCGGGAAAGTATTTTTGATTACCACCAATGGGTTTTGGAACTCTCACCCGATTCTGGTTGGTAACTGTTAACCGTACAGGATTATCATCGGCAAAAAGCTAAAGAAATTATCAATATTCCCCTTGACAATGCTCAAATCACCATAGACAATCTGTCTAGTAATGAATCCCCGACTCAGCCCATACCTGAAATAGCGGTATTAACTGACAAATTTGAGGGATTTTCCCATAAAGAAATGGAGGTCTTGACCAACTACTCAATAGGCACTATCAGAAGTAAAGCCAGCCTTGGTAAGTCTATTACTGGCAATGACGGCTTTACCTATCGCTATAACAAAGATTCCCGGGTCTCGAAGTGGCTAAGGGTTTAGCGGTAAATCAAAATATAATTTACATCAAAATTCAGGACAGATAAAAAATGACAATAGCCCTCGTAGATGAACAAAATTTAGTCAAACAAGTAGTTCAAGATATTCAGCAAAATGAAATTACTATTGCTGCCAAAAAATTGCGTCAACAGGCTAAAAATTCTTGTGAACTTCCCCACGAATGGCTACTAAAAACAGCAGAGGCTTTAGAAAATAACGACTGGAGTATTTTGGCGGAAGATTTTATCAATATGGATTTTATTGGTAAAAATGGTTATTTCTTAATTATTGCCCCTTATAAAATTAATCGACAATGCCAAGGTCAGGTAACTTTAAGTGCGATTTCTGGAAAAATACACGATAATTCTCAACCCTCTATTGAACAATTAGAAAATCTCAGTCGGGAAAAATTTGGCACTTTAGGTCAACCTGTTCCTAGAAACCTTTCCTTTACCGAAATTGCCAGTTGCGGTCATCTTAGTGGGGAAAAAGGTGAAGCCTTCATTGTTCCCAATGGCTGGCTTTTTCCTAATAGTATTGATGGCCCAGCATTAAACAATTCCAGTGAACAGCGACGACGTTTTTTAGGTTTCAGCCACCAATGTATCCAAACAATTTTTGAACCGGAAACTGCTAATTTATTATTAGGCCCCTTAGAAGATGAAATCAATAGTGAACGCTATCGCCACGTTGACACTCAAGTACATGAAGCCGGCCATGCAAGCGGTTTAGGATTTGATTTCAAGGCAAACCAGAACCTTTTTCAAAATTATACATACGCGGGTGTAGAAGAATGGCGATCGGATAGTCTCGGATTTGAGTTTGCCGCTTGCACTTTACCTGCTGAAGAAGCTGGGAAATTGGTAGCGGTTAATTTCTGCATTCGCTTTGGTTTAGATGCTCACCGTTTAGGTGGGGTAGAAAAAGATACGGATGTTCATGCTAGTTTGATTAGCTTAGAATATCTTTTTCAAAATGATGCCATTTATATTACTAAAAATGGTCAATTAGCTTTGCGTAATTTGAGTTATCCCGGTTTACTACAAGCGGTGGAACTTCATCGAGCGCAAGCATTATCTATTACCCGCAGGGAGTTAAATCTGAAAAGTCCTACAGGTATTTTCTCGCTGTACAAGATAGACATTCACCCATCAACTTTGTCAGTTTTTCAAGGACTAATTATAGAACGTTGTCAAGGAATATGGAGACATTTGCAGTAGCGTACTGATCATATAATTGTGGAGTGGCAAAAAGCCTTACAGATAAATCAATCAAAGATCAAAACTGGAGATTAAAAATGGATAAAAATGAATGGATTAGTAAATTTGATAGTTTAATTCTCAATCCTTCAACTCGGGAAATTTATGGTCAAAACGAGTTTTTTAATGTGGGTTACTGGCAATCAGATACCCAAAATCAAGAGGAATCTTGTTTTAATTTGATGGAAAAACTTTTAGAATTTATTCCCGAAAAGCAGGGAAATATTCTCGATGTTGGCTCCGGTTTGGGCGCAACAACCAGTTACCTCCTCAATTATTATTCCTCGGCAGCAATTGTGGGAATTAATATTTCGCCTACACAAATTGAAAGAAGTATTTTGAACGCTCCTGACTGCAAATTCCTGTTAATGGATGCGGTCAATATTGAATTTGAGGATAATTTTTTTGATAATATTATTTGTGTAGAATCAGCTTTCTATTTTAATACTAGAGAAAAGTTTCTAAAAGAAGCTTGGCGGGTGCTGAAACCGGGGGGAAATTTAGTTCTCTCGGATATGAGTTTTGCCACAACAGAATATTTGGGTGATTGGACTGTTCCCCAAGCTAATACGGTTAAAGATATTGCCGAATATCAAAATATTTACCAACAGTTAGGATTTCAACAGTTACAATTCGTGGAGGCGACGGAGGAATGTTGGTTCCGACATTTTCGACATCTAAAATCTTGGCTGGGAGAAGAATTTCAATCAGAAAAGATGGACGAAGAAACCTATAATGCTAATGTTAATGCTATAGATAATTTATTAAGTTCTTCAGCAATAACTTATTTATTGGTAGCAGCAAAGAAATCATTTAGAGTTAGTCAAGTTAAATAATTTATAACTTATCCGGTGTCAATAATTACCAGTTTTTTAGGATATGCAAACTCAAGTTCCCCCTGACAAAACTATCACCAATCCCCTTTCATCTTTGACTCGATTTTTGCAAGATGTTAAAATTATTGCTCAACCTTACTGGTATCCCACAGAGTTAAATGGACGGGCATTTTCCGATGTGATTTGTTCCTGGGGAATGTTGGCTCTAATGGTTTTAAGCATAATTTTGCTAGTGAGTGTCGATGCTTTTGCCAGCTTCTGGAATCGCCATGTCCTAGATATTGTGATTGAACAAAGAGACCTTTCTAAGTATCTTGAGACTCTCTGGCTGTCTAGCTTTTTGATTGTGCTGATCACCTGTTTAGTCGCCCTGGCTCAATTTGTTAGGAAAAAAGTTGCTCTTGATTGGTATAAGTGGCTAAGTAATAACACCTTAAAACAATATTTGAGCGATCGCGCCTATTATAAAATTGGTTTTACATCGGGTTTAGAAAATCCTGACCAACGTTTATCCCAAGAAATTGAACCGATTACCACCATAACCTTGAGGTTTTTAACAACCTTATTAGAAAAGAGTCTGCAAATGATCACTTTTCTGGTTATTCTTTGGACAATTTCCCAAGAGATTACTATTTATCTAGTTATCTATACCATTTCTGGTAACTTTATTGCGGTGTATTTAACCCAAGAGTTAAATAAGATTAATCGGGCGGAACTTAACTCTAAGGCTGAATATAATTATGCCCTAACCCATGTCCGAGATCATGCGGAATCCATTGCTTTTTTTCGAGGGGAGGAACAGGAAGAAAAAATCATCGAACGCAGATTTAATAATATTATCAAAAATGCTGAACAAAGAATTAATTGGGAGAGATTTCAGGATCTTTTTAATCGTGGCTATCAGTCTGCGATTAGTGTTTTTTCGATGTTTATTCTGACACCAATGTTCATTCAAGATAAAATTGATTTTGGAGAAATTAGTCAAGCCAGTTTATGCTGTTTTCTCTTTTCTAATGCCTTGGGACAACTGGTAAGTGAGTGGGGAACTTCAGCAAAATTATCTAATTATATTGAGCGTTTAGCCTCCTTTTCTGATGGCTTAAAAACAGTGAGCCTAGAACCAAAAAACCTCGGTAGGATTACAACAGTAGAAGACAACCGTTTAGCTTTTGAGAATTTTACTCTACAAACCCCAGATTATGAGAAAGTAATTGTTGAAAATTTATCCCTATCAGTTCCATCGGGAAAAGGTTTATTAATTGTTGGCCCTAGTGGTCGCGGGAAAAGTTCTTTGCTACGAGCGATCGCAGGTTTATGGAATGCAGGAACCGGGCGTTTAGTGCGTCCTGATCTCGAAGAAATGTTATTTTTACCCCAACGTCCTTATATTATTTTGGGCACTCTGCGTGACCAACTCCTTTATCCCCATACCACTGATCAAATTACTGATCAAGAACTTGAAAAAATCCTAGAAAAAGTTAACCTTCAACATTTATTAACTCAAACTAATGTTTTTGATAAACAAGTAAATTGGGAAAATATTTTATCATTAGGAGAACAACAGCGACTAGCCTTTGCCCGAATGTTAGTTACCCGTCCCAGTTTCGCCATATTAGATGAAGCCACCAGTGCTTTAGATTTAATTAATGAAGAAAGTTTGTATCAACAATTACAGCAAACCCAGACAACTTTTATCAGTGTAGGACATCGTGAAAGTCTATTTAATTATCATCAATGGGTACTAGAACTTGCAGAAAATTCTCGTTGGCAATTTTTGAGCGTTGAAGACTACCAACAGCAAAAATTCGCGGCGATCAATTTTCTTAAAAAATATTAAATTTCCAGATAATAAGTCTCAATAGGTTGTAATATCTTATCCTATAGGTTGGGTCTCCCAACCCTCTTTGCGCTCGATTAGGATTAATATATAACATGGGTGGTCTTGTTACCAAACGATTACGTTTAGTGCCTTTTAAATTGCCAATTGTACAAGCAGCAATTATTGGCGATATTGAATTAGGAAAAGTTCTAGGTGTTACAGTTTTATCTGACTGGATTGATCAAGAATTTTATGATAACTTGCCAGAAATTGCCAATATACTGATTCAAAGTCCATTACAAGGAGAATGGGGATGGGGAAATTTAGTGATTCAACAAGCAGAAAATACCCTAATTGGTCACGTTATGCTTAAAATTATTCCAGATATCCCCGACCCCACAGGTTCCCCCACAGGAGCACTGGAAATTGGCTATCAAATCGCTCCCTCCTATCGACGACAGGGATACGGATCTGAAGCGACAAAAGCAGTGTTAGACTGGGCATTCTCTCAACCTGCTGTGGAAAAAGTGACAGCCGGCTGCGATGCTGATAATATCGGTTCCAAAAGATTGCTAGAAAAAATTGGAATGCAGCACACAAAAACCCTAGCCAATGGTCAAGTATTAGTTTGGGAATTATCGCGTTCTTCTTGGTTTCAAAATTCCCCTTTTAAAGCTATGCTTTAAGCAAAATTCAAAATCGAAACTATGGAGAAAATAGTTCTATGTCTTTGTCTCGTGATGTTGTTTTATTGATTACTCATAGTGGGGATTTTTTCACCATTGATCGAGTCATAGAAGCCCTATTAAAAAAAGGCGTGCAACCCTTTCGTTTTGATACGGATCAATTTCCTCTCAATGTCCAATTAACTGCCAATTTTGGCAAATCAAACAGCGATCATCAACTGGAATATAATGGTCATTCTATTAGCACAAAACAGGTACAAGCGGTTTGGCTACGACGGATCTGGGAGCCTGATTTTCAGGAATTAGACCCCCAATATCAACAGGCTTGTGCCAAGGAATCAAAGGCAACTTTAAACGGCTTTTGGGACAGTCTGAGAGAAGCTAATTGGGTTGATCATTTAGCACAAATTGAGGCAGCAAGTAATAAACTACTGCAATTAAGATTAGCCTCGGAATTGGGATTTACTATTCCGCAAACATTAATTACAAATAAAGCTGAAGCCGCACGGGAATTTTTTCAACAAGTTAACGGCAAAATGGTGAGTAAGCTATTAACGGCTCTTTCTCGTAGTATGGAAAGCACTTCTTTTTTCCTTTATACTAGCTTAGTTAAAGAGGAATATTTACAAGATGCGGAGTCATTACGTTATTGTCCAATGGTTTTCCAAGAACAAATTTTTAAGCAACAGGAATTGCGAGTTATTTATGTGAATGGTAAGGTATTTGTGGGGGCGTTAAATGCTTCTGTTTATGAAGATTCTACCGTAGATTGGCGTGCTCCTGGTATCGAGGTTGGTGCTTGGCAAAATCATCAACTTCCTGAAGAATTAATCCGTCGTCTTCAGACTTTTATGGGTGAATTGGGGCTGTTATTTGGAGCTTTTGATTTTATTCTCACGCCGTCGGGAGATTATGTCTTTTTAGAAGTTAATCCTGGCGGTGAATGGGGAATGTTGGAAAGGGATTTAGATTTGCCAATTTCTGAAGCGATCGCCGATACCTTGATTCCCTAAAATTTACTACTTAACCATTATTATTCAGGAGATTTATGACGGTTTTAATTTTCACTTTCAGCAACGATAATGAAAGTATTCCCCTGGTTGTTAAAGCTATTGAAGCTAAGGGTAAAAAAGCCTTTCGTTTTGATACCGATCGCTTTCCTACGGAAGTAAAACTCGATATTTATTCGGGTGATTTTGAGGGGGGAATAGTTACCGATGGAGAACATAAATTAGACTTAAGTGAAGTCTCCTCGGTTTGGTATCGGCGCATGAGATATGGTGCTAAACTTCCTGATAGTATGGATCAGCAATTTCGGGAAGCGTCTTTAAAAGAATGTCGCCTTACCGTCCGAGGATTAATTGCTAGTCTACCAGGTTTCCATTTTGATCCGATGATTAACGTTGATCGGGCTAACAATAAGCAATTGCAATTACAAATTGCCCGACAATTAGGTTTATTAATTCCCCGGACTTTGACCTCAAATAATCCCGAAGCTGTCAAACAATTTGCCCAGGAATGTAAAGAGCAAGGAATTGTTACTAAGATGCTCTCTCAATTTGCAATTTATGGTGAAAATAAAGAAGAAAATGTTGTGTTTACCAGTCCCGTAACTGATGATGATTTAGACAATTTGGAAGGGCTAAGTTTTTGTCCGATGACTTTTCAAGAAAATGTCCCTAAAGCCCTAGAATTAAGGACGATTATTGTCGGAAAACAGGTATTTACTGCCGCCATTAACTCTCAACAATTAGACGGAGCTACCTATGATTGGCGGAAAGAAGGAAGGGCTTTACATGAAAAATGGCAAGCCTATAATTTACCCGAAGATATTGAGAAAAAACTGCTGCAACTGACGGCTTATTTTGGCTTAAACTATGGAGCTATTGATATTATTGTCACTCCCGATGGTCGGCACGTTTTCCTAGAAATTAATCCCGTTGGCGAGTTTTTCTGGTTGGAATTATTTGCTCCCTATTTCCCTATTTCCCAGGCGATCGCTGAAATTCTGCTCACTCCTACAAACCAGAAACCATTTTAGTGATTCAGGATACTTTTTTAATAAAAGTTAATCATTTGTTCTGGATTTCCCTTGACATATCCTGTTCGTCCGTAGTATCTTGGTCGCAGGTCAATATTGCAAAAGGAACTTAACTGATGTCCAAAAATGTTAAAGTCTCTGCGCCCAAAGCAGTCCCCTTCTTTGCTCGTTTCTTAGCAGAGCAAGCCGTGGAAGCTAACAATTCTAATTCTGCTCCTTTCTCTACTTATAAGTATCCTTCCGATTTTGAAGATTTTTAAATAGATAAGAGCAATCTTAATCCACAATTTAAGGGAGTAGCAGTTATTTAATAACTAAAAGCTACTCCCTATTTGATGGCTTGACTTTTTTAACAAAAGTTATCAATTTAAGGTATTTAATATACTTGACAATCCCTGCTGATTGTGAATAACTATCCGTCCTAAATTTCCTAGATTATTGGGTTAAAATTTACTTGACATATCTGGTCACTACTGATAGGATTTTAACAATTAAATTTCTGGAAAGGAACTTAACTCATGTCTAAAAATGTTAAAGTCTCTGCGCCCAAAGCAGTCCCCTTCTTTGCTCGTTTCTTAGCGGAGCAAGCCGTGGAAGCTAACAATTCTAATTCTGCTCCTTACGGTAATACTATGAAGTATCCTTCCGATTGGGAAGAATATTAAATAGATAAGAGCAATCTTAATCGAAAATTAAGGGAGTAGCAGTTATTTAATAACTAAAAGCTACTCCCTATTTGATTGCTTGATTTTTTTAAGATTGGATATCAAACTACTTATACAATTGATTTAGACTTGCTATATTGGGTCGATTCGTGATAGAATCCCAACAATTAGCTTTCTGAAAAGTAAACTACTATGTCTAAAAATATCAAGGTATCGACCGGATCAGCCGTCCCCTTCTTTGCTCGTTTCTTGTCAGAACAAGACACAGAAACTGGTGATTCTACTTCTACCGATATCCCCACGATCTGGACTTTCAAGTGGCCTTCCGATTGGGAAGATAGTTAAGTAGACCAGAGCAATCTTGATCGAAAATTAAGGGAGTAGCAGTTATTTAATAACTAAAAGCTACTCCCGATTTTTGTTTAAATATTAAGTTAAAGTAGTTTTATATTGTGATCCCCAGGAGAAAATAATGTTTGAGTCGCTATCAGGAAAAAAGGTAGTTATTATTGGCATGAATTCAGGAGTTGACCTGGCGATCGCCAATAAAATGCTAGAAGTGGGGGCAAAAGTTGTACTTTCCCACCCATCTTCAGAAAAATTAAATCAGGCGATCGGATTAATTTCGGTCGAGATTGAAGCTAAAACTGTTAACATTTTGGATGAAGATTCAGTTAATACTTTTTTTGAGGAAGTGGGAAACTTTGATCATTTAGTCGTAACTGCTATCGGAGACAGAAATATGCCCCGATCGCTATTAGCAGAAATGACCACAGAAACGGCTCAAGGTGCCATGGACAAGTTCTGGGGAACGTTTTTTGCTGTGCGTGCCGGGTTGAAAACCATAGCCACCGATGGCTCCATTACCCTAACCTCCAGTGTTTCTATGTTTAAATCTTCAAAACTGGGAGGGATTTCCGTGATCGCCGCTGCCAATAGTGCCGTGGCCGCATTTGGCCGATCGCTGGCATTAGAAATCGCACCAATTCGGGTCAATGTGATTGCTCCTGGACTGATAGAGGATACTAGCATCTGGAGCAGTCAAAGCGAGTCTGAACGTTCAGACCTCAGTAAGTGGGCGATCGCAGCCTTACCTGTGGCCCATCTGGGGCAACCAGAGGCACTAGCGCAGGCGGTATTAAGTTTGATGACTAATCCCTATATGACCGGGGTGATTTTACCTGTTGAGGGTGGAGTCACCTTGATCTAATCGACTATATAGCAATCCTAAATAGGTTGTAACATTTCAATACTGATATGAAACGGCCAGAAGTATTACCCCAGATCCCTCCCCCCCTAGCCCCCCGTGCACGGGGGGTTTGGGGTGGCTGTTCCGGTGTTCCCTTTTGATCAGGGATTTTAAACACAACTCAAATAGGATTGCTATAGTAGCTTAGTCATCGAAATTTTCAATCATCCAGTTTACAATTTCCCTATTTACCCTGTCTGGACATTCATCATGGGCGCAATGTCCGGCATTTTCCAATTCCACTAATTTTAATTGAGAGTAATATTGTAAATATTGACGAGGGTTAGCAAATTTAACTGGAATTAAACGATCTTGTAAGCCACAAAGTAACAAAATAGGAGCCGTTAATTGGGGAAATAGACTTTTAACTGTTGGGCCCAGACGAGGATTTCCCATCATTTTAATAATCGAACAAAAAGCCCGGGCTGCACCTCTTTCCAGAGCCGGAGTTACTAAAATATCAACTAATTCATCGGTAATCGCATCGGGATTATTATAGGCTAACTGTACCCAACGCCGGATAAAACTCGGACGACGAGCTAAGGCAAAAAATAGCCTTAAAACTGGAGGAGAAGCCACAATATTTTGCACAGTTTCTACCACAGGAATTGACCAAGGCGGTAAAATTTCTAATTGTAATCCGGGGTCAGGAAGACTAATTAAAACTAATCCCTTTGCTAATTTAGGGTTTTGGGATGCCACCATTAAACTAACCAAAGACCCGATAGAATTGCCGACTAAAATTACAGGTTCTCGGATAAACGTTTTCCAAAAATCATAGACTAAATCTACCCATAATTGAATATTGTAGGGGGCGATCGCTTTTTCCGAACCGCCAAAACCCAATAAATCCAAAGCATAAACCATACTCGTTTGACTCAACACAGCCAAATTGTATCGCCAATGTCCAATAGAAGCCCCAAATCCATGTAAAAATAACATCGGGTAACTGGGACTAGAAGATAGGGACAAACCGGGCCGACTATAGGCGTAACGAATCCGCCAACCACGCCAAATCCAATCCCGTTGATCACCTACTTGGTCTTGCCAGCTTGCGGAACTAATCAAATATCCTCCGATCACAACATAACTTTATATTGATAATCTTAACGTTTATGGAATTTAGGTTAAATTTGGAACAGAATATCGATGGGAATGAGTACAATAGGAAACTGTAGAACCATATCACCATCATATTGAATCGCTTGCAAACTTCTTTAATGCCTGTGACCGATAAAAAAATCAATCGCAATTTGCCTCCAATTAACGAAAATATCCGGTTTCCTAAAATCCGGGTCATAGATGCAGATGGCTCTCAATTAGGGATTCTCACCCCCCGGGAAGCCTCGCGCATGGCGGAGGAAAAGGAACTCGACTTGGTATTGGTTAGCGACAAAGCCGACCCCCCGGTGTGTCGGATTATGGACTATGGCAAATACAAGTACGAACAGGAAAAGAAAGTTCGAGAAGCCAAGAAAAAACAACACACCGTTGATGTCAAGGAAGTCAAGATGCGCTACATCATTGACGAACACGACTACAAAGTGCGCGTCAATCAAGCCAAACGCTTCCTACAATCGGGGGATAAAGTCAAAGCCACTATTATGTTCCGGGGTCGGGAAATTCAACACAGCCACCTCGCCAAAAGCCTCCTGGAACGTATGGCCTCTGAGTTACAAGAATTGGCTGAGGTGCAACAGGAACCCAAACAAGAAGGACGCAGCATGATGATGTTGCTCTCACCCAAAAAGTAGAATTTAGGTGTTGAATAGCTGACTTCTAAGGGCTCGGTTGCCTTGGGATGTCAACTTCAGCACCCAATCTCTAATTACCAGCCAAAACTAGAAATCTTCCCATCCCCCTTGTTAGCAAGGGGGACTTTGATTGTGAATACTTAAAGCACTACCAATTAAGGTTAGGACAATAATAAACCTTGTAACCTAGTTATAACTTACTGTTCCCAGATCCGGCGTTCCCTAGCGCTATAACATCTGCGACCAAGTTTGTAACTTTTGTAATTCTGTAATATGGGTAAGGTTATATTGTAGGGGGGTGATGGTGATCAGATTTTGACGTAAAGCATGAACATCCGTCATAAACTCATCTAATTCCGAGGGTTCATTTAACAGTTCTACATCTTCCATTAATTCTCCAGTTAACCAATAATAGGTTTTTCCCCTAGGGTCAATACGTTTTTCCAAAATATCAACATAACGACGAATTCCTTGACGGGTAATCTTCACCCCCTGAATGTCCTGGGGGGGGACACTGGGAACATTAACATTTAGTAACATCGCTTCGGGTAGGGGCTGTTTTTCTAAGGTGTGAATTAACCGTTGGGCAAATTCCACCGCCCCTTGAAACTCCCGTGAAGAATAACTCCCCAAACTAAAAGCAATACTGGGAATTCCTTGAATTAACCCTTCCATGGCTGCTGAAACCGTACCGGAGTACAGAATATCCGTGGCCACATTCGGCCCATGATTAATTCCGGCTAAAACCAAATCCGGCGGGGTTTCCATCACCCCAAATAGTCCCACTTTTACAGAGTCGGCGGGGGTTCCTGAACAGGCCCAAGCGGTTACGGAGGGGGCAAAAATATCCTCTACCTGTTCAACGCGAATGGGATGGTGTAAGGTTAAACCATGACCCGTAGCCGAACGTTCTTGATCGGGACAAACCAGAGTTACTTCATGTCCGACTTGGGCTAAACCATTGGCTAAACTGCGAATTCCTTGGGCAAAAACCCCATCATCATTACTAATTAATAGTTTCATTGAGTTAAATTGATTAAGAGAGAGAAAATTTACTTTCAGGATAATTAGAATTGAGAATGAATGGAAATATTTTTTATACTGGGAGTTCGGTGAATGGATTTTCCTGGTTTTTCATTAGTAATGAGATTTTGGATAGAAGATTTTTAGTATTATAGCATTTTTTCCTAAAGATGTGTTAAATAGAAGCAATTAATCGGCTTTTGATACTCTACGATAACCCATTTTGAAATCAATTCAATGATCCAGTTTCGGACATAAATAAAGATTTTTTATTTTTAGCAAAAAGCTGATCTGTAAAGGGGAACAAATTAAGCTACACTCAGCAAAGGCAGGACAATTTCTCCCTACCTAATTTCAATCGTCTATTAATCCTAATATGGCAACTCAACTTAGTGAATTAGAAACTCAACTGGAAGACTTACGCGCCGCAGGAACAACGGCGATCGCAACTTCTCAAACCCTAGATGAATTAGAACAGTTGCGAATTAACTACTTAGGCAAAAAAGGCAAAGTTTCCGTCGTTTTAGGGGGAATGGGAAAACTAGACCCCAGTGAACGGCCCCGCATTGGAGCTTTAGCTAATGATGTCAAAAAAGCCTTAGAAACAGGTTTAGAGGATAAACGCACCGCCCTCCAACGCGCCCAACTCAAAGCCCAACTTCAGTCGGAAACCCTAGATGTCACCATGCCGGGTGTCTATCATTCCCAGGGCCGAATTCATCCCCTAAATGGCATTATTGATCGGGCTTTGGATATATTTGTTGGGTTAGGATATACCGTGGCTTCTGGCCCGGAAATGGAAACGGACTATTATAATTTTGAAGCCCTAAATACTCCCCCCGACCATCCAGCCCGGGATATGCAGGATACTTTTTATTTACCCGATGGTAACTTATTAAGAACCCATACCTCCTCGGTGCAAATTCGCTACATGGAAGAACACCAACCCCCCATCCGCATTGTCGCCCCGGGTCGGGTTTATCGTCGGGATACGGTGGATGCTACCCATGCGGCGGTGTTCCATCAAATTGAACTTTTAGCCATTGAAGAAGGCCTACAATTTACCGATTTAAAAGGCACAATTAAAGAGTTTTTGCGCCAAATGTTCGGGGATTTACCCGTGCGGTTTCGGGCCAGTTATTTCCCCTTTACTGAACCCTCGGCCGAAGTGGATTTACAATGGCAGGGAAAATGGCTAGAAGTGTTAGGATGTGGCATGGTTGATCCGAATGTGTTAAAAGCGGCTGGCTATGACCCGGAAAAATACACAGGATTTGCGGCGGGTTTTGGTGTAGAACGGTTTGCCATGGTTTTACATCAAATTGATGATATTCGGCGGGTTTATGCCAGTGATTTACGCTTTTTACGTCAGTTCTAATTGTTAAAATTGAGTGTGGTTAATGAGGAGTGAAATTAATGAATAATTTGGGATTGAGGAGTAAGTATTTTCGGGTTTTAGCATTAGTTGTATTAGCGGTTATGGGGAGTCAATTACCCACTTTAGCAACGATACAAACTAAACCAACAACCCCGAATTCTGAAACAAAAATAGCTCAAAACCGTTCTAGTTTGTGCCGAATTATTGGGGAACAACAGGGGTTAGCGGTTCATTCTCGACCGACTCCCACTTCTCCGGTGGTTGGGGGTGTGGGATTTAAAACGGAAGTGACTTTAGCTAATAATTCCGGCGGGACTCGTGGCCCGGATGGTCGGACTTGGGTAGAAATTTCCGCCCCAATTAAGGGTTATATTTCTAATGGTTTTCCCGATAGAAGTGGGAATTTGCAAGACTGTTCGGGTCAAGTACAAAAACCCGAACCTCCAACAACACAACCCGTTAGTTTATGTCGTCAAATCGATTTTGCCGCCGCCCCCAATGGGGTTGTGGTCAGGGAAAAACCCTCTCGATTTTCTGACCGGGTTGGGAGTTTGGCTCCAGGAGCGCGAGTTAGACTGATGCAGAATTATAGGTTAATTCCTGATCCGAATGGGGAAAAACGCGATTGGGTGGGAATTAGTGAGCCCCAGGAGGGATATATCTCGGCCAATACTTTGATTATGTGTCGGTAATAGTCCGTAGAGACGTGCCATGGCTCGTCTCTCTATATTTAACTCTCTATATTTAACTCTATTTAACCACAAAGACACAAAGGCACAAAGGGGTTATAACGGGATTCAAGTTTTTTGCAGAAGTTCAAAAAAATAACCTAATAAATACAATGATCCACAAATAACTGGTAAGGTATTTTCATTTTTAATAGCAGCGTCTAACGCGGGAATTAATGTGGGATAGGTTTGACAATTCTTTAAATCGGGACATAAACTTTTAGCTAGGGTTGCTAACTGTTGGGGGTCTGCATAAGGGTGATTAGGAATAGGAACTAAATATAATTGATCACTGGGTCTTAATAGGGCTTTAAAAATATTAGTGTGATCTTTTGTCGATAACATTCCCATCACCCAACTAATAGATGAAACCTCTAAACTATCCACATATTCACGTAAAGCAACGGCGGCGGCGGGGTTATGGGCGCCATCAATTAATAGGCGATGCTGTTTCCAGGTAATCCATTGCAAGCGTCCTGGCCATTGGGCTTTTTCTATGCCTTGAATTAGGGCATTTTCGGAAATTTTCCATCCTTGTTGATGTAGAATTTGGATAGTAGCGATCGCGATCGCCGAATTAATTAATTGTATATTTCCTAATAGGGGTAAAGGGTATTCTAACCCTTGATAATTAGCTGTTTGCTGTATACCATTTTGTTTGACCCAAACCGCAGGTTTAACCCACGTTACTGGGGCGTTTAATTCCGTTGCCCGTTGTTGAATAACTTGTTGAGCATCTGGGGGTAAAATACCGACAACCACGGGACAGTTAGGTTTAATAATTCCCGCCTTTTCAAAGGCAATTTCTGCTATTGTTGACCCCAGGTATTCTTGATGGTCTAAACCAATGGAAGTAATCACACTAACCAAGGGATAATCACAAACATTAGTGGCGTCTAAACGTCCCCCTAACCCCACTTCCATGACTGCTATATCTACTTTTTGTTGAGCAAAATATAACCAAGCTGCAACTGTTACTACTTCAAATAAAGTTGGGGGAAATTCATCGGGGAGAATGGCATTTTCTACCTGTTGTAAAACTTCTAAAAAATCCGATTGTGAAATTGGTTGTTGATTAATTGATAAACGTTCTGTCCAATCGACTAAATGGGGGGAAATATAGCGTCCAACTCGATAACCTGCTTGTGATAAAATAGAAGATAGGTAAGCACAAACCGAACCTTTACCATTAGTTCCAGCTACATGAATTATAGGAACATTTAGGTGAGGATTTCCTAAGCGTTTTAGTAGGTTTTTAATCCGTTCTAAACCTAAATTAATCCCAAATTGTTGATATTTTTGTAAAAATTTTTCCATATTATATTTCATCAGCAATTATTAAATCAATTATTTCCTGCTGATTTTTGCTATAAATTCTAAAATCACTATCTAAGGTTAATATACAACTCCCTGGAATTAATTCACTCATTCTGACTAAACAAGCATCGGCTAAAGACATCGGTATATTCTGATAACGCTGCATTAAATTTCCAATAGCTTCAATTTCTTCTGTTAAATGAAAGGGTATTTTAATCACTCCCGATTTCAATAAAGCAATAACAGCTTCCTCTCCTCCATAGGTTCTATGAAGCAAAAAACACGCTTCAGAAATAACCGCTTCACAAGTGAATAATGGAGGAACTAGGGTTTTCCAAATCTGTACCGACCAACCGTGAAAGCGATCGCTTTTATCAATTAGAGCAACTAAAGGACTGGTATCTAAAATAATTAATGGCTTCATTTTGCAGAAACACCCTCCAGATAGGTTTTATTATAGGATAAATCACCGATTCCACTCTCCACACATCCTACCCACTGTTTGGCTGCTTCATAGGCTGAAATCGGTTGTTGTTCTACTTCTGGAGGTTGAATTTCTGGTTTTTGGGCTTTAAAATGCAAAAATTCAATAAAATTAATTACTTCCTCCTGTTGTTGAAGCGATAAGGTGTTAATCATCTCGACAATAGCTTCTGCTTGAGTAATAGTTTGAGTCATGATCTTCTCCTATGGTTGATAATAATATAAAATTGCTATACTCAATTTATTATAACATATCTCTACTAGAAAATCATTTAGATTGAGTGATTTTGTTAATTTAATTCGGTAGAAATTCACTATCGAGGGTAGCTTCTGGTGTAAACGGACAAACCACAGGAAATACTTCTAAAGTTAAACCCGTTTCTAAGGCTGCTTCTTGTCTAGCATCTTGATAACATTCCTCAAACACTTCTGTATAGTAAGGTTTTAAGCTGGGACTACTTTTTAATGCTTTTCTCAGTCTTCTACGATGTTCATAAATCGAAGATAACCAACTATTGGAACGTTTATCTGGTTGATATTTATATTTCAATAGATGTAGTAAAACAATAATTAAATCACTTTCTAGTGCTTGTTTTTCACTGCGTCCCATAGATTCGATTTCTTCAATTAAATTTCCCAAATCAACCTCTAATAATTGCCCTGTTTTTAACTGATTTACCGTATTTTCAATCCATAAGTAAAAATCTTGTTCATACAGGCTTAAATTTTCTGTTGATTTTAATTGAGGGTGTTTAGAGCTTACCATTGATACCTCATTTGAGAGTTAAGAGGATTAGGGTCTATTATATTAATTTATAACCGAAAAAGGCGCGTAAGACGCACCCGATAAAATGATAATTTATATAACAGTCTCAAGCGAAAACTAGGACATAAGATCACAGAGTGAAGTCTTTTCTTGCTGATTGCTTGCTATATTTAATTTTTAGGTATGGGGGCGGTGGGACTTGAACCCACACGACCTTATAAGGGTCAACGGATTTTCATTCTCCCGTAGCTTTCGCTACTACCAATTGGCTTTGAGAATTGGACTCTCTCTTTACCCTCGGCTTAACGTTAGGGTAGCTCCCGTCGAGTCTCTGCACCTTCCTAGGTATTGATCTTAGATTGGGGAAACTCCCTCATTTCTAATACCCCTAGGCTTGGCTCAGGATTGCCTTGTCTGAATTTACAGATTTAGGTTTCCCTGAATTTGACAGCTTACACTTGAGAGATTTCTCGCCTCAAGGCTCAATTTATCTTTAAGTCCGTAGCGTCTACCATTCCGCCACGCCCCCGGATTGGGTTATGTGTTGATTCGCTTTTGAATTTTCACATTTCTATATCTAAACATTTTATTTTGATTTACGCAAGGGTTTTGGGAAAGTTTTTTTTCCAGAGGGACTCAAACGTTCTCCTATTGGAATTTTTGGCTTTTGCGGAAAGACTATAATTCCACCCCCCTTAACAATCCACGGTTAGGGCGGTAAACTAAGATTGAGTTCACCTAAGCCTTAAAATATTATGATTTTGCCAGGTTCCGCCGTGCGAGTCACGAACCCTATTGATACTTATTACGGTTTCCAAGGTCTAGTTCAACGAGTCAGTGACGGGAAGGTCGCTGTTCTGTTTGAAGGAGGAAACTGGGATAAACTGGTTACTTTCAGACGTTCTGAACTAGAAGCTATTGATACCACTGCTGGACGCAAAGGCAAAAAATAATAATGATAGTAGAGACGTGCCATGGCGCGTCTCTACACTGATAACTGATAACTGATAACTGATAACTGATTTATGCGTCTTCCCTTTCCTGCATTTTCAACTTCTGCCCGTTCTCAACAACATATTGGTGAGGTAATTGAAACGGCGACAACGGAATATTTAGCCCAATGTTTGGAACCGGAAGATTTAAGTTTTCCGGTGATGCCTGCGTTTGGAAGTTGGGTTAAATCTAGGGATGAGGAGTCGGGAAATAAAGTTTATGGGGTAGTTTATCATGCCACAACTAGCCCGATTGATTCTGTACATCGGGCGAGGGCACTAGGATTAAGTTTAGAGGAATTGCGAGAACAGCAACCGCAAATTTTTGCGATGTTAAAAACGGAATTTCGGGTGGCAATTGTGGGGTTTGAGTTGGTGGGTGAGGGAAATAATTCTCAACCGCAACGGGGCAAGATTTATCAATATATTCCGCCCCGTCCTCCTCAAATTCATCAAGCGGTGTATGAGTGTGAACCGGATGAGATTGTTAGTTTTAGTCAGGAATTAGATTTTTTAAGAACTTTATTAGATGTGGGTAATGCTCCGGTGGATTCTTTGGTGGCTGCGGCAATTCGAGAAGTTTATAAGTTCAAAACATTAGATCGAGCTTGGTTAATTGAAGCGGGACGAACCCTGAGCATTTTATTAAAAGATGATTATGATCGCTTGCGGGTGATTCTCAAACAAATTCATCCTTGATTATGGAGGAATTAAATTGATTCAGCTTTTGTCACTTTCCGAATTAAGCAAGTAGTAAATAAACTAATTTAGCCAAATGTCATCGGAATACTGCATTTTTTCCTAGGTTAAAAGTATATTTAACTCTCCTCCGTGATTCTTGGAGAGAGGAAAATTATAGGTTTGATTGGGTTAAATTTAACAAGTCTAAACAAGAACAGAAAATTTCAGTTTGTTGCTGAAAAATTTCTTCAGCCGTCAAATTTGATTGAGACTCAGAAATAAAATTAACTTGATCAGAAGCACTTTGATATGTTGTTTGAATTGTCAATATTAGTTTGAGAAAATTATCCAAGTTATCTTTATCTTTGAGTGCCGGGATAATTACATTGCTGGGTAAAGATTCAAGTATTTTAATAAAATCGGCATCTTTTAGGTTTAAGAATGCAGCCCGAAGTTTCCTGTATTTTTGGTTAATCTCCATGGCATCATTGTGTCTATATTCATTAAGGAAATCAGGTTCTACTGACTGTTTTTTCTGAAGAATAGCCAGGTGATGTCCTGATTCAATAATTTCTATATCAAAACTATCGGGATATACTGACAACCAATTTTTTAAAATAATCTTTTCACTTTCTCGATTGAAATCATCCAAAATAACAATACCACCAATACGGAGTTGGTTATAGACTTGATATAAACAGGCTTCTCTTCCTCTTAAGGTATAGAATGGTGGCCCATCTATAATTACGCAGTCAAAACTAAGGTTGTTTAAGGAATTATCTTGAGTATAAGCAAAAATCGTACCCAAACCATATTCTTGAAAACTCAAAGGCTGATATTGTAACTCAAAGAGGGATTCTGGTTGAAGAAATTCTTTAGCAAGCTCTTGAGTTTGATGATAACAGTCTAAATCTGCATCTATTGAGATTATTTTGGTTTGAGGAAAACTTAAAACTAGACGGACGGAACTTGCACCGCTACCAAATTCTAAAATATAATTTGGCAAATTAACTTTCTCATTGATCAAGTCAACAATTTTTAGGAATCCTTCTTCCCCAATCGGCCAAGCCCAATTAAGATTTAACTGATGATTATCAAAATTCATTAATTCATGGGATCATTAGATCACAAATAATTGCTTAATTGTATACAAAAAACCTAAATCGGTAATTTTATGACAATTTTGGCGACAAGCTTTGATTAAAGCCTCCGTTATGTTAACATGGATTCGTCTATTTTGGATAAAAATCTTGAATATCCTGTGCTGTTAGTTGTTGTTCTCCGATTCACTTGGGGTGATCAGTATCTGTGGCTCAATACTTCTACCTCTTTCAAAGCCAAAGATAACTTTATTTCGATAGATTAAATCAAGTTCTTACCGATAACCAACAAATCAAATGCCATGAAAAATCCTTTAATTTCTATTATTACTCCCGCTTATAAGGCAGAAAACACTATCAAGAGAGCCGTGAGCAGTGTCATACACCAAGATTTTATGGATTGGGAAATGATTATTATTAGCGATGATTACCAAAATTATTCTCAAATTCTTAAAGAAGATCATATCGTGGATGAACGCTTACAATTTATTTCAACAAATAAATTTGGTTCGGGTTCAAGTAATGCCAGAAATAAAGGGTTAGAGGTTGCTAGAGGAAAGTACATGGCAACCCTAGATGCGGACGATGAATTTAAACCTCAAAAATTATCAAAGATGATCCCTTTGGTTGAGAGGTATGGTGCGGCTATTTCTGATATTGAAATTCGAGATAATGATTCTAATCTTTTACTAGAAAAATTTAATAAGTTACCTAATTATGAGTTTCTTTCTCCACAAGACTTACCATGGGTTTCTCTTCATGCCTGTAGTATTTATTTATATGATGCCACTAAAATACCCAATTTATATTATGATACTGATTTTCCCAGCATAGAGGATTTGGTTTTTGTAATGTCCTTTTTTAATGACATTGAGTGTATTGGTTTTGAACATGAGCCTTTGCATATTTACTATAAGCGTAATGGATCTGCTTGTAACTCTGCCGATACCCATGAAACTTTTCATAAATCTAAAAATAAATTGCTTGAAAAAATAAATAATGGTCAAATATCTATTCAAAACAATTTAGCCAAAGCTGAGTGCATAAAAATCACAAATCTCAGCTTGGAAACAGATAATATTTACGATCTGGAAATTCTGAAAAATCCCCAAACTGATTGGCTGGAAATTTTAAAAACTAAAATTCAAGATCGGGATTTTTTAGGATATGTAAATTTTTTGAGAAACGAGGTTTGAAAAAGGCACAATAACGGTGAAAATTGTGTTTTTTTACATCAACTTGACACCATTACTTTACCATGATAACTTCAGCTTTGATTGCAAATTCAGCACAATTTACTTTTTATTTGATAATATCGCTTATGGTGAAGATACAGATTTTTGGGAAAGAGCTGAAAACCAAGTAACATAAAGTAACAAAATTTAACCAACAATTTTCACAGGTTTTTATATGAAAAATAGAGGAGTTATCTATTGTGCAACAGGAAATGCTTTACAAAATCAATATTTACAGGATTAATATCACAAAAGACCACTTCTTTTACCTCTGGACAAAGTGCCGCAGCTATAGCATGAGTACCAATTCCCCCACCAAAATCTAATACCCTACCTTGGGCATAATGAGTGACTAACCGTAGAGTATCCCCAATGTAATCATGACTTACTAAATGCCAAGATCCAAGTTCAAATAAATAAATTTCCTGCACTTTTTCCCGATAGAAGGCAGTAGCTTGTTCCCAATCAAAATCCTTATGACCTAACTCGGCCATTTCTTGCATACCAGTTGCTAACCTATTTTCTATTGTTTGAGCATCCAGATGTAAAAATTCCTGTAAATGCTGCTTTAGCTGAAAAGCATCTTGCCAATAGCCACTTAAAAAAGACGGAGTTGGTATGGTCGTCATAATCTCTATAAATTATCTAAAATGCAACTTAATTATTGTATGATGTTATGCACAAGGTTTAATTAAATTTAGTTAGACCTTGGTAACTGGTTTTGAAATTTAGTTATTTCTTATCTGTTGTCCCATTTGTGTACTATACCCATGATGAGTCCTCTCAAGTTTGATATTACCCCTGAAATTAGCATTATTCTTTGTACATTCAATCGCGCTAAACATCTTAATTATTGTATTGATACTGTGATCAATCAAACTTACCACAATTGGGAACTTTTAGTAGTTGATGATGGCAGTCAAGATCATACTTTTGAAATTGTTAATCCTTATTTACAAAAATTTAGTAATATTCGTTATTTAAAGCATCAAAATAGAAAACTAGCTTATGCTAAAAATGTGGGTATTCAATCTTCCTTTGGGAAATATATCACCTTCATTGATAGTGATGATAGCTATGCACCTAATCACATAGAATCACGTCTTACTTATCTAAAATCTCATCCTGAAATTGATTTAATACAAGGCGGATTCTTTTCTGATGAAGATATTATAGTAGCTGATTATTATAAACCAGGGAAAACCATTAATTTAAAAGAATGTGTTTTAGGGCCTACATTTTTTGGTAAACGTAAAGTATTTTTTGAATTAAAAGGATTTGATAATATTGCTTATGGTGAAGATACAGATTTTTGGCAACGAGCAGAAAAAATATTTAAAACCGAAAACATTACCAAGCCAGAAACCTATATTTACACAAGAGCAGAAACAAGTATTACTAAGAGTGTTTTAGAAAATATTTCTTTACATGAAAATTAATATTTTGTTTTGCTAAATTAGCTGAAAACCAAGCAACATAAAGTAACAAAATTCAACCAACAATTTTCAAAGGTTTTTATATGAAAAATAGAGGAGTTATCTATTGTGCAACAGGAAATGTTTTATATCTGGAAGCAACTTTAATCAGTGCGATTGTCCTCCGTCAGATAGAACCAAATATACCTATCACTATAATCTCTGATCATCCATTACTTAAACTTTTCCCTCTTGAAAAGTACGAAATTAGTGCTAGATTTATTAATCTTAGTGAGATAAATGATAGCGGTTCATTTTCATCTAGGGACATCAAGACAAGTCTATCAAAATTTAGTCCATATCAGGAAACACTATTCCTAGACGCGGATATTCTTCCCCTCAAACCTATTTCTGACCTGTGGGATTATCTTGATTATGGAGATATGTGTATGGTAGTTGACCTAGTTCCAACATTGGGATTGTGCGGTCATATTTCGGAAGAAGAGAAGAATTACACCTTACAATATTTGCCAGAAAGTACAACTCACTTTAATAGTGGAGTAATTCTTTGGAGAAACACCACCCAAACTCAGTCTTTATTTGAGTTATGGAATCGGGAGTGGCTAAAATTCAAAAAGCAAGATCAGTTAGCTCTAGTTAGAGCTATTAATAAGGCAGAATTCTCTGTTCAAAGCCTTCCTTGTATATACAATATTTCCCCAATAGACGCTATATCGAGAATAGAGAATAAATCCGTTAAGACACTTGCTGAAATACATAAAATGTGCCAATTTAAAGCTTTATCTATGATCAAACAATCTATGAGGAAGCAGAAAAATGATATTTGCTTGCTTCATTGCTGGGGTGGATATCTTGCTGCGGGTAAATTTCCTGAAATTGCTCAGAAATTTTATCCAAATATAGTTGAACAAGTAGTTGCAACTGGAATTTTTAGGAATGAATTACCTGTGAACTAATCTACAGATAACTCAAGACGTGGTATAGTGGAAGGGTTGTCTAAAAATCACACATCCAGGGATTCGGGTGTTTCTAGGGTTTAAACCCTTAGCTGATACGCCTGGATGGAGGATTAACCCGAATATAGGAGTTATGACGAATGGCCGTTATTAGTTTGGCAGAAATGCTGGAGTCTGGAGTTCACTTTGGACATCAGACCCGCCGTTGGAATCCGAAAATGTCTCCCTATATCTACACGGAGCGTAACGGGGTTCATATTATTGATTTAGTTCAAACCGCAGAACTGATGGAGGAGGCCTATGATTATGTCAGAAGTTCCTCCGAAGATGGGAAAAAGTTTCTGTTTGTCGGAACTAAACGCCAAGCCGCTGGAATTATCGCCAGCGAAGCCGCCCGTTGTGGTGGATATTATGTCAACCAACGTTGGTTGGGGGGAATGCTGACCAACTGGGCGACGATTAAAACCCGGGTTGACCGTCTGAAAACTTTGGAAGACCGCGAGTCTAGTGGTTATTTTGATTATCTTCCTAAAAAAGAAGCTTCGGTTTTACGTCGAGAATTGACGAAATTACGGAAGTATTTAGGCGGAATTAAAGCCATGCGTCGTGTTCCTGATGTGGTAATTTTAGTTGACCAACGCCGGGAATATAATGCGGTGATGGAATGTCGGAAATTAGATATTCCGATTGTATCTTTATTAGATACTAATTGTGATCCTGATTTGGCAGATATTCATATTCCCGCCAATGATGATGCTATTCGTTCAATTAAGTTGATTGTTGGTAAGTTAGCCGACGCAATTTATGAAGGGCGTCATGGTCAAGGTGCAGAAATAGCTGAAGAAGATTATGATTACGAAGCCGAATATGAAGAAGATGAAGAAGTTGAAGATATCGGCGATTTAGATTCTGATTCGGAGTCGGAAGAATAAGACCTAAAATATTTCTCAGGAGTCTTTTTTCAGGACAGGTTTAAGCTAAATTATCCGATGGGGACTCCTGGGAAGTAATCATGAAAAACATTTAGATTCATTTGTTATAATTTTTTTTAACAGATGAGTGATGGCGATAGGTAAACATAAAACAAATCTGAGGAAAAGATGGCGGAAATCTCAGCAAAAGTGGTTAAGGAACTGCGCGATAAAACTGGCGCGGGGATGATGGACTGTAAGAACGCCCTGATTCAAAATGATGGGGATATCACGAAGTCTATCGAATGGTTACGTCAAAAGGGTATTACTTCTGCGGATAAAAAGAGCTCTCGCAGTGCTACCGAAGGCTTGGTGGGAAGTTATATTCACACTGGCGGACGGGTGGGGGTAATTGTGGAAGTCAACTGCGAAACCGACTTTGTGGCGCGTCGGGAGGAATTTAAGGCATTAGTGAATAATATTGCCATGCAAATTGCGGCTTGTCCTAATGTGGAATATGTTTCTATTGATGATATTCCCGCCAGCATTACCGCTAAGGAAAAAGAGATTGAAATGAAGCGGGATGATTTAGGAAATAAACCCGATAATATTAAGGAAAAAATTGTTCAAGGACGAATTGATAAGCGTCTTCAAGAGCTATCCTTAGTTGATCAACCTTACATTCGCAATCAAGATATTACGGTGGCGGAGTTGGTGAAACAAAGTATTTCTCTGTTAGGCGAAAATATTAAAATTCGTCGCTTTGCTCGTTTTGTTTTGGGTGAAGGCTTGGAGAAGGAAGAAAAGAATTTTGCGGATGAAGTCGCCGAACAAATGGGTAAAGCCTAGGTTATTTCTGAAGTTAATTAATAGTTAAGACTCCGATCAGATCAAATTTTAATTATGATCGGAGTTCATTCATTTTTAATTCCTAATTCGTAATTCCTAATTCCTTTATGGCTGGATCAATAAATCGCGTTGATCAGGATATCGCTGCTTTGGAAGATGCGATCGCTAAAATTGCCCAAGAGTTTCATCACGCCTATGAGGTGTATTTGGTTGCTCTGGGGCAAGGAGTACGTCAACAATTGATTTTGGCAAGTTATCATCTCTGCACTCAAATCTATCCTCAAGTATTTTTAGAGTTATCGGTTTCACAACGACAAAAATTACAACAGGGGCTAAGAAATTTAGCCCGACAAATGCAGACGGATTTATGCGAGTCTCTGCAAGCTCCGGCTGATTTTGAACTTGAGGATTTAGATGATGATTTTACCTCTGAACCGGAGGAGGAACAGCCAGAGGAAAATTTGCAGGTTTCTCAGACTCCAAAACCGTTAACCCCTGAGCGTTTATTCTCTTGGCAAGATGGGATTGAAACCGGAATTGTCCGACTGTTGAAATTGCTATCTAAGGATGCCAACTTGCAGTTACAAGGGTTTGGACTGTTACCGAAAAAATTACCCCAAGCTATTCTGGAAGTGGCTTCTAAGGCTGATGCTTCCAGCGATATGGTGGCTGGGCCAGCGAATCTACTCCAGATCATGATTGAGACGGAGGATGATGACGAGCCCCAAACCTCGATCATGACAAAGTTAACGGCTATTCATCTGCGCTTGGGGGAAATTGAGTTTGCTGATGCTAATGTGATGGCGCGACGTCACCAACTCCGCCATTTATCGGGACAGTTTACTAATATCCGTCGGGACTATCAAAAAAAGTTACGCGAGAGGGCTATACTTCAGGCAGAATCAGCTTGGCGAGCTAGTTGGTATGAGGATTGAGAAATGCCTGAAATGCTTATAGGTTGGGTTGTATGGCTTTTAATTGACTAAAAAATCAAGAGTAGGTACGCACGACACCCACCAGCACATACCTAAGTTATAGCACCTAAAATTAATCCGTGTCAACCTTGTTTAAAATTTTCCTCAATTCTGCCCAAAAACTCAGGGGCGGAAAATTCATCAAAGTCTGTAATCCTATAGATAAAGGGTTTTATCTTTAATTGACTAAAAAGTCAAGTGTATAGACATACTTCTGGATACAGCATTTGCTAAAATTATAGCAAAATGGATTTGTTATTGTCAACCCCTGGAAAAATTTGATTTAATTCCTATTATTAAAAAGCTGAGTAGGAAGGTTAAAGAAAAGCTAAGTAAATCTCTGTGGTGCTGACAATACTGTATATTATAATAGGCTGTGGTGAGTCACAAATACAGGGTAATTAGGAAGTTAGATTAAGATGAAATCTTATCAACCGGACTGGTGGAGATTTAGTAAAGCGTTGTGCGTTGAAGCAGAACGGGGTTTTACAAATTTGCAGGGTAGTCAATATAAATTCCATGAATTTTTTTATGTGAGTTTAAAGGAATTGTTTGAAAATGCACCACCGGAGACCCAACAACGGTGTCAAGATTTGGCGGAGGAATTTTTGCGTTATCCTGAATTAAAATTAGAAGACCGCCAACATTTAATTGCGGATACGAGACGGTTTTTGCTGCAATTACAAAGGTTGTTTGATTGTCGGAATCAGGTATCGAAAATTCGGGAAACGGAACAAGATCAAAAGCAAAATCAACAAACAGTTGCAAAGACAACTGGGATTACAGAACAGGCAAAGGTTGTTAATCTATCCTTAGAACAATCCTTAGAAAAAATTATCGGGCCTAGAAATAGCGATCGCGTGGCAAAATTAGGGGTTTTAACCGTATTTGATTTACTGTATTATTATCCCAGGGATCATATTGACTACGCCCGACAGGTCAAAATTAATGAACTAGAACCTGGGGAAACCGTCACCTTAATTGCTCAGGTAAAACGGTGTAATTGTTTTAGTAGTCCTCGGAATAAAAAATTAACCATATTAGAATTAGTATTAAGCGATAATACCGGACAGCTTAAAATTAGTCGATTTTATGCTGGAAATAGATATAGTAGTAAAGGTTGGCAACATCAACAAAAAAATAATTATGCAACCGGGGCGTTAATTGCAGCATCAGGTTTAGTCAAAAAAAATCAATATGGAATTACCTTAGATAACCCGGAATTAGAAGTTTTAGATGATGCCGGGGGGCAAATTGAATCAATGAAAATCGGGCGACTTTTGCCTGTGTATCCGTTATCGGATGGAGTCGGGGCGGATGTAGTTAGAAAAGCGGTAATTGCAGCTTTACCTGCGGCGAAACAATTGGCAGATGCGTTACCCGAAGAAGTATTAAATCAATATCAATTAATTGGGTTAACTAATGCCATTGAGAATATCCATTTTCCTCCAGACCGAGATTGTTTATCGGCGGCGAGACGGCGGTTAGTGTTTGATGAATTTTTCTATTTACAGTTAGGATTATTAACCCGGAGACAACAGCAGAAACAGGTTGAAACCAGTGCAGTTTTAGCACCCAAGGGAAAATTAATTGATGAATTTCATCAGATGTTACCCTTTCAATTAACCAATGCTCAAAATCGGGTAATTCAAGAAATTCTCCAAGATTTATATTCTCCTGAACCGATGAATAGATTAGTTCAAGGGGATGTAGGAGCAGGGAAAACTGTAGTGGCGGTGGTGGCAATGTTAGCGGCAATTCAAGCCGGATATCAAGCCGCATTAATGGCCCCGACGGAAGTTTTAGCCGAACAACATTATCGAAAATTAGTCGAGTGGTTTAATTTAATGCACCTACCTGTAGAATTATTAACAGGTTCAACAAAAGCTGGCAAACGACGTCAAATTCATGCCCATTTAGAAACGGGAGAATTGCCTGTTTTAGTCGGAACCCATGCCTTAATTCAAGATCAGGTTAATTTTCATCGTTTGGGGTTAGTAGTGATAGATGAACAACATCGGTTTGGAGTTCAACAACGAGCTAGATTACAACAAAAAGGAGAATCTCCCCACGTTTTAACCATGACAGCAACGCCCATTCCCCGAACATTAGCCTTAACCTTACATGGGGATTTAGATGTGAGTCAAATTGATGAACTTCCCCCCGGTCGCCAACCAATTCAAACTACAATTTTAAACGGAAAACAACGACGGGATGCCTATGATTTAATTCAGCGCGAGGTAGCAAAAGGCAGACAGGTTTATGTGGTGTTACCGTTAATTGAAGAATCGGAAAAATTAGATGTTAAATCGGCGGTGGAGGAACATCAAAAATTACAGTCTAAGATTTTTCCTGAGTTTAAAATTGGGTTGCTCCATGGTCGAATGAGTAGCGCGGAAAAAGATCAAGCTATTACTCTATTTCGGGATAGAGAAACCCAAATTCTGGTGTCAACAACGGTGGTGGAAGTAGGGGTTGATGTTCCCAATGCCACGGTGATGTTAATTGAAAATGCAGAACGATTTGGATTATCTCAGGTGCATCAATTACGGGGTAGGGTGGGTCGTGGAAAAGATAAATCCTATTGTTTATTAATGTTAGGAGGTTCTACCCCGGAAGCGCGACAACGGTTACAGGTTTTGGAACAATCTCAGGATGGGTTTTTGATTGCAGAAATGGATTTACAATTGCGGGGGCCAGGACAGGTTTTGGGTACTCGTCAGTCGGGTTTACCGGATTTTGCTTTAGCGAGTTTAGTCGAGGATCAGGAGGTGTTACAATTAGCTAGGGATGCCGCCCAAAAGGTATTAGAAAAAGATCCAAAGTTACAGGGTTTACCTTTAATGCGGGATGAATTAAATCGTCGTTATATTAAGATTATGGGAGGCAGCATTTTAACCTAAACTCTTTCTATTACCCATTACCTATCACGGATTAAACGGATTACGCAGATTAACACAGATTAAAATCCGTGAAATCTGAACACGGATTAAACGGATTACACAGATTAACACAGATTAAAATCCGTGAAATCCTCTTAAATCCGTGTTCCCTATTCCCTTAAAAAAAATGAAAATAGTATTAACAAATGATGATGGTATTGATGCACCCGGAATTAAAGCGTTAGGGGAGGCAATTTCTGGGGAAAAAATCTGGATTGCTCCTGAAAAAGAATATTCTCAATGTGGGCATCAAGTGACGACCAATCAAGGAATTAAGGTAGAAAAACGTTCAGAAATTGAATATGCAATTGGGGGAACTCCCGCCGATTGTATTCGGTTAGCGGTGTCCCATCTTTGTCCTGATTTAAGTTGGGTAATTTCGGGGATTAATTCGGGGGGAAATATGGGGGTTGATGTTTATATTTCTGGGACGGTGGCGGCAGTTAGGGAAGCAGCAATTCAAGGAATTCCTGGGATAGCTTTATCCCAATATCGTAAAAAAGGAAAACCCGTAAATTGGAAAACGGCAACCCGTTGGGCAAGTTTGGTGTTAAATGAATTAATGAAACATCCTCCGCAACAGGGGTATTTTTGGAATGTTAATTTTCCCTATTTGGAACCGGAAGACCCTGACCCAGATATGGTATTTTGTAAATTAGGAACTGAATCTTTGCCGATTAATTATAGAATAGAAGGGGATTATTTTCATTATCATGGAAATTATAGTGATCGCCTTTATGAAGTGGGAACGGATGTAGAAGTGTGTTTTCGTGGTAAAATAGCTGTGAGTTTAATTAAATTGTAGGTGAGGGGTCAAGATTAATTGAACCACAAAGACTCAAAGACACAAAGAGGTTAGAAATCTAACCGGCTGGCTGGTATCATGGGTGAATGTGACAATTCTTAACACCATTTATGATGAAATTAGTTTAATATCAAAAATTAGGTGGTTTTTCTAGGTGCTGTGATTAGTAAGACGCCTATTTGTTGAATTTAGCTTTGGGATTAAAATTTTAGTATGAGCGTTAACTTAGCAACCCAACTGCGAGAAGGCACGAAGAAGTCTCACACAATGGCGGAAAACGTTGGTTTTATCAAGTGCTTTTTAAAGGGTACGGTAGAAAAAACGTCTTACCGGAAATTGGTGGGTAATCTCTATTTTGTTTACTCCGCAATGGAAGAAGAAATGGAGCGCCACCGTAACCATCCAATTTTATCTAAATTGTATTTTCCTGAACTGAATCGCAAACAAAGTTTAGAGCAGGATTTATACTTTTATCATGGTGCAAATTGGAAAGAAGAAGTACAATCTTCTGAAACAACAAAAGCCTATGTTGCTCGAATTCGAGAAATCTCCAATTCTGAACCCGAATTGTTAATTGCACATCTGTATACTCGCTATTTAGGGGATTTGTCCGGGGGGCAAATTCTTAAGGGAATTGCTCAAAATGCGATGAACTTACAGGATGGACAAGGAACTCAGTTTTACGAGTTTAATGATATTCCCGACGAAAAAGCGTTTAAGGTCAATTATCGTCAACAAATGGATAGCGTTGATATTGACCAAGAAATGGCAACTTGCATTGTTGATGAAGCCAATGATGCGTTTGGGATGAACATGAAAATGTTCAACGAATTAGAGGGGAATTTAGTTAAAGCTATTGGTCAAATGTTATTCAATACCTTAACTCGTCGCCGGACAAAAGGGGCAACGGAAGGGTTAGCAACCGCAGCCGAATAATCAGTTAAAATACGGAAGATTCAATTAATTTCATCCTGAACGCGAGAATTTGGCTTGTGTTCGGGATTTTGTGGTTTTGAACTACCTACACTTACTCGTAGAGAAGTGTGGGTAGTTTAGTTGACTATCGGCTTACTGACTAACAACTTGCTGGGTGTTTTTTTGTCTATGGAAGGCATAGAGTTGAAAGAAAACAATCATCCCTACAATAAAACTACCCGTCACAGCAATAGCTGTATTTATGGGTAAATTATTTTTGAATACTGCGAGTAAAACAATCACCAATAAAAGTACCGTTGGTACTTCATTCAGACTGCGGAATTGTTGACTGGTGAATATAATTTTATTTGTGGCTAATTGTCGCATAATTCGACCACAATAAAAATGATAGGCGACTAAAACCGCAACTAATCCTAATTTGATATGCAGCCACATATCTTGTAAAAAACTGGGTTGTGTAATTAAAAGGGCGATCGCCATCACCACCGTTACCACCATTCCGGGGGTTGTAATAATCCCATAAAGACGCTTTTCCATCAATTCATATTGTTCTTTTAAAATGCTGCGGGCGGGCTCGGGTTTGTCTTCGGCTTCGGCGTGATAAACAAATAATCTCACCAAATAAAATAAACCCGCAAACCAGACAACCATTCCGATGATATGAAAGGATTTAAACCAAAAATAAGTCATAGATCCAATAAAATCCTCAACAATAAAGGTGGTATAAACCACCTTACTGGATTCTGGACAATCTAGCAATTAAATCGCCTGGGATAATCTTTGTTTATGTTGGGCTGGAGTATGGGTATCAAATAAAAAGGCAATATTTCTAAAGAAAGTTCACGAAGTCGGGAAACATAAGCTTGGGCGGCGGGAGAAGCGGTAATATTATCTGGCCAATGTTCTCCATAATAAAAGTTTAAGTCTTTCTCTAAATTAGCTTTGCGGTTGAGTTCAGGGAAATAAATTTTGCTAATATTTGGATGGGTTTTATGGATAAATAAGATTAAATTTTTCCTAAGACTAAAAACAGGAGAAATCGCAACCCTTTATTATCAGAAGCGTTTCATTTATTAGCTAGAGATGAAGCTCGTCATGCGGGGTTTATTAATAAGGCGATGTCGGATTTTAATTTATCCTTAGATTTAGGCTATTTAACTAAAAACCGGACTTATACGTTCTTTAAACCGGAGTGGATTATTTTCGCGGTTTATTTATCGGAAAAAATTGGTTATTGGCGTTATATTAAGGTTTTTCGTCATTTAGAAAACCATCCCGAACATGAATATTATCCTTTATTCCGATTAAAAAAATAAACTAAACAGCAGATTTAATGGCTCGAAGTTGCTCTAACTGTTGGTTTTGTTGCTGCATTTGAGCAACTAGAGATTCACAGACTAAATCACAAACTTCAAATAAAAGTGGATTAGCAATTTCATAATAAACACTAACCCCTTGTTGGGTGCGAGTCACAATTCCAGCTTGGGCTAAAAGTTTTAAATGTTTAGAAACATTTGCCTGTCCTAACCCGGTGGCTTCAATAATTTGGGTAACATTTTTAGCTCCAGATTTTAAACAGCAAATAATTTGTAAGCGACTTACTTCTGATAACACTTTAAAAAAGTCTGCCATTAATGCTAGGGCGGCGGGAGATAATTGTAAATAATCGCAGGTTGAAGTCAGTTGCATGGATTTTAAACTGGGGTTAGTGATGGCTAGGACTCAGTGGCTTTATTAATATTACTTATCTATTATATTACCACATTATCTGATAATTGAAAAATTGTAAGTAGAGACATTTTAGTTATAGCAGGGAACACCGGAACAGCCCCCCAAACCTCCGGTGCACGGGGGGCTAGGGGGGAGGGAACGCCGGATCTGGGGGGAAAATACTTCACCGTCTGGGTTCCAAGATCCGTCTGGTGTCCTAACTGCCTTGGCGGTTGCTATAATATCTGTACCCAGGTTTTAATGGAGATTTTCCTGCCGTTTTTTCTCGCTAAGTTGTAGTAAAATATCGGCGTGAACCTCTTTTGTGATCGGATATAAAAAAGTAAAAATCATCCCAATAATTAGGACAATAGTTGGTAAAGGGCCAATAGCAAACCGCACGGCTAACAGAGCCGAGTCCGGTTGAATGGGGGCGGGTTGACCGGGAACTGTGGAAATAAATCCAGCAATATCTAAGGCTTGTCCGACTAAAAATAAGCCAACGGCTAACCCAATTTTTTGTAATAAAACCATGAAAGAATAGAAAACTCCTTCCCGTCTTTGTCCAGTATTTAATTCATCTAAATCAATGACATCGGGAATCATTGACCAGGGAACTAAATAGGCTGTTGAGACCCCGCATCCGGCTAGAATTGCTAGAATATACATTAAGCCAACCTGTCCAGGTTGGAGGAAAAATAAACCCGCTTGGGCAATAATCCATACTCCCATCCCCATAAAATAAACTGACTTTTTCCCATAGCGTTTACTGATAGAACTCCAGACAAATAACATTACTAAAGCTGTTCCTTGAACTGCAATTGCCACCTGGGGAAAAGTTGCTTCCGGCATCTGCATCCAATTGACTACAAAATAGGGTAAAATTGAAGCAGTGAGTTGAACTCCTAACCAGGAACAAAGATAAATTCCAATCACTAATAAAAATGGTCGATTACTCAAGGCAATTCTGATTTGTTCAGTAATGGGAATACTATCGGAATTATCCTGATTGTCTGCGACTAAATTTCCCGACAATACTCGCTTTCTGGTACCCAAGAAACACCAAAACAGAGGAAGAACCGATATAATCGCACAAACTGCCCCTAAAATTAAATATTTTTGATAGGGAGAATCGGGAAACAAACTAAAAATAATTTGTGCTAAAATCAAGGAAAAAATACTACCACTGATAGAAAAAGAAAAGCGAAAACTATTGAGACTGGTACGTTCGTTATAATCTGATGTTAATTCGGGAGTTAGGGCAGTATAAGGTAAATTAACGGCGGTGTAAGCGGTATTAAATAAAATCCCAATAATCACATAATACCCAAATAAAAACCATTGATTATTACTCGGAACAATCCACTGTAAAAAGAACAGAATCCCAAAGGGAACTGCACCAAAAACCATCCAAGGATAACGCCTTCCCCAAGGGTGAACTGTGCGATCGCTTAATACTCCCACAATCGGATCATTAATCGCATCCCAAATTTTTCCCACCATTAATACACTTCCGGCTAATCCGGCAGATAAACCCGCAACATTAGTCAGAAAAACCAAAACAAAAAATACAGAAATATTAGCAGTAATTGCTGGGCCTAAATCCCCCGCACCAAAAGCTAATTTTGTCGATAAATTTAGCTTTTGGTGCGGAGAAACAGTTAGAGAAGTATCTGAGTTCATTTGTATTAATATTAAAGAGTATTGTCAGTTTAAAATCAAAACCCGATGGCTAACAATAGGATATCTTAAAATGATAAGCTGATTGAATCACAAATAATTAGGGAGAAGTCAAACTATGGCTGCTTTAGGCGATCGCTTTAATCGGATGATGGGGAAAACCCGATTTGTCGTCAGTCGTTTGTTTCTGCATTTAGGGGGTGATCAGGTCGCCCCGCTATTAGGGGTACTTAACCGAGCAGCTAGAAATACCATTGATGCAGAGGGAGACTTGCAGGTAACAGGAGAGGCGTTAGTAGAAGTCTGCGAAAGTCTGCTTCAGTATGACACCTATTGGCTCTCAGGCTCCAACGAAGGGGATGTGGTCTGGAGTGAGGGAGAAGCGGCGGACTACTTTAACGAACTGTTCACGGATTCAGGCCAACGGTATTTAAGCCAGCCGGATTTATCTCAACCCCTGGATGAAAGTCAATACCTATCTATACCAATTACCCACAATTTAATTGTGATGATTACAATAGTAAGTGAAGGAGAAGTTCCCGATTTAGAAACGGATTTAGCAAGTTTGGAGGCGATGAATAATGGATTAAAAGCAATTATTAATCTGCATTATCAACACAGACTCCGAGGGATTCAAGTGCATTTTTCCCCGGCTGTTTTAGGAGATGAATTAACCAGTGATCAATTATTAGAGAACTTTCCCGAACTGATTCCCCTTTAAGGAATAGTATCGGTTGATATTAAAATCAAAAAACAGTGACCAATTCAGATTTTTCTTGTTAGAATAGGAGATATAAATGTTGAAAAAAGTTAATTGGTTTATGTGGAAAAAATTCTTAATTCTGTTGATTTCGGTAACATTTTGTTGGACAACAGTTGCTTGTGGGTCTGCAACTACTTCATCGAATACCCAACAATCCACTCGCACCACGTCGGCGCCCCAAAATCAAGTTATTGAGGGTAAATATCCCGTTCAGCAAGCCCAATATAATGACGTCGATGGGGAGTACACCCTAATGTTATTAAATACTCCGGCGGGGAAATCTGCCACCTACCGGACAACGGATTTACAAATGGCGCAATTAAGCGAGGAACAAATTAAAGCGGGAGAAAAAAGTACCTTAAATATTACCAATGATCAACCCGTTTTGTATTTAACCGAAGACTTTCGGATTGAATATGTTCATAACGTTACCGAAACTCAAACCAACCCCGCCACAGGTCAACCGCAAACCGTTGTCGTGCGACAAGAATCGAGTTTCTGGACACCTTTTGCCGCATCTTTCGCCGGAAGTGCGATCGCTAATAGCTTATTTTCCCCCCGCTATTATGTACCTCCGATGTATCAATCCGGCGGTATGATGACCGGATATGGCGGTTACGGTTCCAATTATAATCAAGCCGTCAACGACTATCGGACTCGATACAATAGCCCCCCAGCGGCGGTAAAAAATAGTACCACCCTCCGCACCACCGGAAATATTCGCAACTCCAACCCAAATTCCTCCGGTAAGCGTTCCACCTCCCCCAATTCCAGCCGTTCAACGGGTTCTGGGTTCGGGTCAACGGATTTACGCACCTCCCCAAATAAAGGTTCCACCCAACAACGCAAACCCAGTTTCGGCAGTGGTTCCCGCAGTCGTTCATACTCGGGAAGTGGCAGCAGAAGACGCCGTTAAACCGTAGTGAGCCCGACCGGGCTCCTTCTTTCTTTTCTTAACAAATTGATTCGAGATCAGCACAACTGATAGAGTTTGATTTAGAAAAAGCGATCGCTTCTTTGGAAGAAAGCCAACCTGCGAGGAAAGTTAAATTGAGTATTCACCCTTTAGAATTCAAACTAATATCAAATCCCAATCAGCAGGATATAATTACCTCTGAAAAAAATTGGCACAACACAATTATTTTAGGTGATTGCTCGAAGGTTTTGCAGAAAATTCCTTCTAATATAGTAGATCTGATTGTAACATCTCCTCCCTATGCAGATAGCCGGAAGAAAACCTATGGCGGGATTAATCCAGATGATTATGTTCAATGGTTTCTTCCCATTTCTAAACAACTGTACAGAGTTTTAAAAGAAGATGGAACATTTATTATTAATATCAAAGAAAAAGTTGTTAATGGAGAAAGGCATAACTACGTTATTAAGTTAATTTTAGAAATGCAACAACAAGGATGGTTATGGACAGAAGAATATATTTGGCACAAAAAGAATAGCTATCCTGGTAAATGGCCTAATCGTTTTCGTGATGCTTGGGAACGTTGTCTACAGTTCAATAAGCAGAAAAAATTCAAAATGTATCAAGAAAGGGTTATGGTTCCTATGGGAGATTGGGCTAAAACTCGCTTAAAAAATTTGAGTGAAATTGATCAAATACGGGATAATTCTAAGGTCGAAAGTGGATTTGGCAAAAATGTATCTAATTGGTTGGGACGGACAATGGTTTATCCTACCAATGTTTTACATTTAGCAACGGAATGCAGCAATAAAAGTCACAGTGCTACATTTCCTAAATCTCTGCCTTCATGGTTTATTCAATTATTTACAGAACCAGGAGATACGGTTTTTGATCCCTTTTTGGGTTCGGGAACAACTGCGATGGTAGCGAAAGAGTTAGGTAGACGTTATATTGGTATTGAGATTAAAGAAGAATATTATCAGGGGGCTTTAATTAATATAGAAAAAACCCTATTTAATTGTCAAAATCAAAGTTTTAATTGTATCAATCAAACACAAGAAGTTAATAATATAGCCATGAGCGAATCGAATCATCAAATTTATTCTAAATATCTAATTGAGAATATTTTAAACCCCTTCTATGACAAACGATTTGAAAAGTTGAGACAACTTCAGATTAGAGATATTATTAAGCGTAAAAATCCTTATTTGTTTAAGGCTAAAAATATTGAATTGGCAGGAGAATTTGTAAAGAGTATTGTCGATGCTTTTCTATCTTCCCAAGAAGAAACAATTTTCGGAAATTTATTAGAAGGTTTTGCTATATATATCTCAGAAACACTATACGGAGGAGTTAAATCAACTCTTAATAGTATTGATTTGGAATTTGAGAGAGGAGGAATTTATTATATTGTTGGGATTAAATCAGGAATAAGCTGGGGTAATTCCGATCAAATTAATCGAATGAAAGATAACTTTAAAAAAGCCAGAATGATTTTAAGAGAACGAGGAATAACTCAGGAAATTGTTGCTGTGAATGGTTGTATGTATGGAAAAGATAAAAACCCTTTAAAAGCGAATCAAGATCCAGATAAAGTATATTTTAAATATGCGGGCCAAGATTTTTGGAATTTTATCTCAGAAGATGATAATTTATACCAAGAGATGATTGTACCCATTGATATAGAAGCAAAGAAAAAAGATGAAATTTTCAAAGCAACTTATTCAGCTAAAATTAACGAAATGACGCAAGAATTTATGCGTTATTTTATGAAAAATAACCAGATCGACTGGATTAAATTAGTTGATTATGTTTCAAAGCGAGAAGATGTAAAATTAGAATCATTAGAAGCACAGTTGTCTTTAGATTTAGAATTAGAAGAATCTTATGATTTAGAAGAATAAGCGATCTATTGCTAATTTTTATTATTCATATAGCCAAACAAAAATAGCGAATGGACTTAACCTATTATTAACTTAAAAATATATTTTTGCTGGGTCATAATTCATGTTAAAATGGCTCTCTGGTTAACAAAAATAGCACAATAGAAGCAGATTGAAGAAGAATTATTGAGAACCGACTATGAGTGATTCCAAAACAGAACCTTTAATGATCCTCAAAGGCGTTGGTAAATCCTATCAACAGCCCAATGGTCAAGAAATTCCGATTCTCAATAACATTAACTTAGAATTGCGCCGGGGCGAAATCATCGCTTTATTAGGGCCTTCTGGTTCAGGAAAATCCACCTTAATGCGAATAATTGCCGGGTTAATTTATCCAACCCAAGGACAAGTCCTCTGTCATGGAAAACCATTAATTGGAATTAATCCCGGGGTAGCAATTGTCTTCCAAAGTTTTGCCCTTTACCCTTGGTTAACGGTTTTAGAAAATGTCGAATTAGGATTAAAAGCCGGGGGATTTCCTGTAGCCTGGCGACAACAAAAAGCCCTAAAAATGATCGATATTATTGGTTTAGATGGATTTGAAAATGCTTATCCCAAAGAACTATCAGGGGGAATGCGACAACGGGTTGGATTTGCTAGGGCTTTAGCCGTTGAACCGGAATTATTATGTATGGATGAACCTTTCTCCGCTTTAGATGTTTTAACCGCAGAAAACTTGCGAATTGAACTGTTAGATTTGTGGTTAGAAAAACGTATTCCTACCCAAGCAATTTTAATTGTAACTCATGGGATTGAAGAAGCGATCACCTTAGCAGATCGGGTAATTGTTTTAGGTAGAAATCCTGGGCGAATTCGGGCAAATTTATCAATTAAATTAAGTCATTATCGCGATCGCAAAAGTGCAAGTTTCCAAGCCTTAGTCGATCAAGTTTATAAAATTCTCACCAACCCAGAATTAGAAACCATAGAACCTCAAACAACCGTTAAAAATACTCTGAATAAATATCAATCTTTACCCTACGTCCGCATTGGTTCTATTGCGGGTTTATTAGAACTTTTAGAAGATCGACAAAATCCTGATTTATATCGTTTAGGGCAAGAACTGCAACTGGATGTTGATGATTTACTCCCCATTTTAGAAGCCGCAAAATTTATGGATTTAATCGAAATTCGAGAAGGAGATTTTAACCTAAAACCAATCGCCCTAGAGTTTATTCAGGGAAATATTGACCAGCGAAAACAAATTATTCGTCAACAATTACTGAGTCATATTCGCCTAGTTCAACAAATCTATACCCTTTGTCAATCTAAACAAAATCGTCGTATTCCCGAAGATTTAGTCTTAGATGTTCTGAATAATCATTTTAGTCCTAAAGAAGCGCAACGACAGTTAAATACAGCCATTGACTGGGGACGTTATGCAGAACTTTATGCCTATGATGAACCCAGTGGAGAAATCTTTTTAGAAACATCTGATTTTAGTTCAACAACACCGGAGGTATAAACTATATGACTCGTTCTCTTACCCCTAAAAATCAAACCTTAGATCGCTCTCGTTTAACATGGCAAGATGGCTTATTAATTCTAGCAGTTATTACTGTACTTTTAGTAATTGTTCGCACGGCTTCCCAATTAACCGGAGACTATCAACCCGATGTCATCATCTCCACTGATTTAGATCAACTTCCAAGTTATGCCGCCCAAACATTATTAAGGATGGGAGTAGCTTATTTTTTATCCTTAATTTTTAGTTTAGTTTATGCCTATTCTGCTTATCGTTTTCCCTTGGCGGCTAAAGTTTTAATTCCCTTATTAGATATTTTACAATCCATTCCAGTTTTATCATTTTTACCTGGGGTTGTACTCGCTTTAATTGCCCTGTTTCCCGGTCAAAGAATTGGAATTGAACTGGCAGCTATTCTGTTAATTTTTACGGGAATGACTTGGAATTTAGTCTTTAGTTTCTATCAATCTTTATCGAGTATTCCTAAAGAATTATTGGAAGTAGCAAAAGTCTATCATCTCAATTCTTGGCAACGGTTTTGGTCAGTGGAATTACCATCGGGAATCTTAGGATTAGTTTGGAATAGTGTGATGTCCGTTGCCGGAGGATGGTTTTTTTTGATGGCAATTGAATCCTTTACCTTAGGCGATCGCAGTTTTCGCCTTCCCGGTTTAGGATCATTTTTAGCTCAGGCTTCTGATCAAGGTGATTTTATTGCTATTGCTTGGGGAGTAGCAGTTTTAATTGGAATTATTATTCTTCTAGATTTTTTGGTCTGGAAACCATTAATTGCTTGGGCAGAAAAATTCAAGTTAGAAACCGTTGAATCCCAAAATATTCCCCAATCAATTGTATTAGATTTCCTGCGACGTTCTCCTACTTGGCGAATTGTAACCGAACGTTTTGGGCAGCTTTGGTCAGATAAAATTTCTCAGCGCATCGTCAAAGCTAATCCCACCTCCACCCCAGTTTTACCATCAAAATCCGATCAAAATTGGTGGAGTCGGATATTTTTAACTGGGTTTGGATTTATGGTTTTATGGGGAACTTGGGAAGGAGTTATATTATTACAAAAACTAGATTTTCAAGACTGGAAACAAGTGATTACCGGAGCTATTTTAACCGCTTTACGGGTTATTATCGCCTTATTTTTATCCTTATTATGGACTGTACCTGTGGGAGTTGCTATTGGCCGAAATCCTCGACTAGCCCAAACTTTACAACCCTTAGTTCAAATTGCTGCATCAGTTCCAGCAACAGCTTTATTTCCCGTCTTATTACTATTTTTAGCGCGTTTAGGAGGAGGTTTACAAATCGGTTCTGTGGCGCTGATGATGTTAGGAACAATGTGGTATATCTTATTTAATGTAATTGCCGGGGCGCAGGCAATTCCCTCAGAGTTATTTGAAGCAGCTAGTATTTATAAACTCTCGTTAGTGCTGCGATGGCAAACTGTGATTTTACCCGGAATTTTTCCCTATTTAATTACAGGGATGATTACGGCCGTTGGTGGGGCGTGGAATGCCAGTATTGTTAGCGAATATGTTCAGTTTCAAAACCAAACTTTAATCACACCAGGGTTAGGATCACTAATTTCTCAAGCAACAGAAACAGGTAACTATCCTCTGTTGTTTGCTTCTACGGCTGTGATGTCATTATTAGTAGTCTTAACCAACCGTTTAATCTGGCGAAAATTATATCAATTTGCTCGTTCAAAATACCAACTGTTGTAATATAACTCCATTTCCGCGTAGTGAGGCGTTCACGCCTCCTCTTTATCTTTGAGTAAGAATTGAGGCGTAAACGCCTCACTACGAAGTTAGGGAATTATTCGGTTTCTTCAACTTTTAATGTATCACAGGGGATTTTTTCTAGTTCGATTCGGGTGGGATCTCCACTAGAATAAACCTCCAAATCCTGATTAGATTCTCCGACAAATAAGCAATATTCCCCTGGAAAAATAACCCGTTCAAAATAACCCTGAACTGTAGTTTCCATACGCAGAATTTGCACCTGTTTAGTGGGGTTTTTATAACCGCACAAAATTTCAGTCTTAATCGAATCTACAGCCAATTTTACGGTTTGCATGATGTTTTATTAAAGTTAGGTTTTAAAGGACTATTTTGAAAGTTTTTAGCTTTTCAGTTAAGGGAGAGGGTAGGAATCAAAAGCTCGATTAGAAATCGGGAACGTGATCTATCTTTCTGACGTTGGATAGACTTATCCTGACCGTTCTCTCTGCAACCCTGACAAGAATCGTTAATCTTGTGATGTTATCAAATCATCATAACTTAACAATTTATGAATTAAGTTATGTTAACTAAATTATACACATATTATCCCATTTGCCACAAGCAGATAAGTTGCCAGAATAATCAACAAGATTCCTTTACAAATTCTGGGTTTGATCAGAACTTTGTGAAGATTTGGTCAGATGATCCCGATGGGATGTCACAGTTTCCTTACCATTACTATGAATATTTCCATTATAATGAGATCCGTTGTCTGTATTCGGCGCGACATTTTCTAAATTTTGGTGTTGAGAATTATGCCCAATCAAACGGGACTGGATACTGGTGGCAATCACATAAAAAACCGGAATAATATACAGACTCAAAAATGTAGAAACAAACATTCCACCCATCACCGCCATGCCAATTGCTACCCGACTTGTGGCTCCTGCCCCCGTCGCAAAAGCCAGAGGCATTACCCCTAAAATAGTAGATAATGCCGTCATCATAATTGGTCGAAATCGTAAGCGACAGGCTTCAATTGCCGCCTGTTGAATTGATAATCCCTGTTCTCGTAATTGGTTAGCAAATTCCACAATTAAAATAGAGTTTTTTGTCGATAATCCTATCAACATAATTAACCCAATCCGACTAAAAGCATTTAACTCTAATTGTGCTATCCACAGAGCACCAAATGCTCCTAATAAAGACAGAGGAACCGCTAATAGAATAATCACCGGGTCAATATAACTTTCAAATTGGGCGGCTAAGGTCAGAAAAATAAAAACTAAGGCGAGGGCGAAAATAAAATTAGTCGATTGACCCGCTTCTTTAAATTCTAAAGACTCCCCAGAAAAAGAGGTTCGCATTTCAGGGGGTAGAATATCTTTGGCTAAATTTTCTAAGGCATTTAAAGCGACTCCTAAACTAACTCCCTGGGCCGGACTTCCTTCTAAAGTTGCAGAACGAAAGCGATTAAAATGGTTAATTTGAGGGGGTGTTGTCGCGGTAGAAATCGTAACTAAATTACTCAAAGCAATCATTTCTCCCTGTTGGGAACGCACATATAATTGCTTTAAATCCTCTGGATTTGAGCGATATTTTTCCTCAGCACGAACCACAACTTCATAGCGTTGATTTCCCTGATTAAAATTAGTAATTTCCTGACCGCCAACCAAAATTTGTAAGGTTCGGGCAATATCCTGTACAGAAACTCCTAAATTTCCTGCTTGAGAACGATCTACACTAATAGTTAATTCCGGTTTATTCAGTTTCAAATTAGTATCAATATTAACTAATTCAGGTAAATCCCTAGCGCGAATTACAAAGTCTTGAGAAACTTGTGCCAATTGTTCTAAATCATTACCTTGTAAGACAAATTGTATGGGTTGACCTTGACCGCCTCCGGGTAATCCCCCTGGATTTGTAGCGAAGACTAAAGCATCAGTAATTGTTGAAAATTTACCTAATAATTTCCTCACAATAGATTGTTGGGACTGTTCGGGTTCGGTGCGTTCAGACCAAGGTTTTAAACGGGCAAAAGAAAATCCTCTATTACCCTGGGATACTCCTCGACTCGAACCAGCGATCGCAAAATAATTTTCAATTTCGGGAACTTGATTAAATATATTTTCCACCTGTTGAACCACCCGGTTAGTATAGTTAATACTCACTCCCTCTGGCGCCGTAATTGGGGCAAAAATGCGCCCTCGATCTTCGGTAGGCAAAAATCCCTGGGGTAACTGTAAAAATAACCAAGCTGTTAATCCTAAACTAGCAATAAATCCTAAAATAACAACGGGTTTAATTCCCATTAATAGGCTTAATGTCCAAGCATAAATAGCAGTAATTTTATTCAAAACCCATTCAAAGACATCTAGGGGAAAAGAGAAAATTTTCATCAATCCCCTGGGCTGGGTTTCATGCCGCAATAAACGGGCAGCCATGGGAGGAGCTAAGGTTAAAGCCACAATACTAGAAAAAACAACTGAACCCGCTAAAGTTAAGGCAAATTCATTAAATAATCGTCCCGTTGCTCCCCCGGCAAAGGCGACGGGAACAAATACCGCCACTAAAACCACCGTTGTAGCAATTACAGCAAAGACCACCTCTCCCACGGCGGCATAAGTAGCTGGAAAAGCATCTAGCCGTTTTTCTTCCATATAACGGATGATATTTTCTAAGACCACAATCGTATCATCCACGACTAAACCCGTGGCTAAAGTTAAGGCAAATAGGGTGAGGGTATTAATCGAAAATCCCATAAAAAACATCACACTAAAAGCCCCAATTAAAGAAATAGGAATGGTGATGGCTGGAATTAACGTAGCCCTCCAATTTTTCAAGAATAGGAAGATAATTAAAACGACTAGAGAAATCGAGATTAACAAACTAATCCAAACTTCTTCAATAGCCAATTCGACAAATTCAGAATAATCTACAGCAATTTCATATCTGAGCCCTTCGGGAAAACTTTTTTCTAATTCGGCTAATTGAGCTTTAATTCCCCGAACTACTTCAATTAAATTAGCGTCTGCTAGTTTACTAATCCCCATGGAAACCGCAGGTTTTCCATTAAAACGGGCAACTGTTCGATCATCTCTTGCTCCAATTTCTACTCGTCCAATATCCCGAAATTTAACCTGAGATCCATTATCATTGCGCTTAATAATTAGGTCTTCATAATCTTGAGGGGTTTGTAATCTTCCTAATGTTCTCACGGGATATTCCGTTTCTTTACCTTCAATTCGACCACTGGGAATTTCAATATTTTGCCGTCTTAGGGCTTGTTCAACATCTAAAGCGGTAATTTGACGGGCTGTCATTTGCACCGGGTTTAGCCATAATAGCATGGCATAACGGCGTTCTCCGGCAATAGAAATGCTATTTACACCATCAACGGTTTCTAAGGTATTTTTAATATAAAGATCGGCATAGTTGCTTAATTCTAAAGGAGATAAATTATCGGCAAAGAATCCCACCCATAAAATTCTTTCATCATCTCCAGAACGCTTTTCTACGGTTGGTTCATCGACTTCATCAGGTAATCTTCTGGCCGCCCTTCCTACCCTAGTTCTAACTTCTTGGGCGGCGACTTCTAAATCTCGATCTAATTCAAATTCAACTGAAATAGAACTGCTTCCTTCTCGACTATTAGAAGTTAGGGTTTTAATTCCGGCAATACCGTTAATTTGGGCTTCTAAAATCTCTGTAACTTCTGTTTCTACCACCTGGGGACTTGCCCCCGGATAGCTGGTACTTACAGTTACAATGGGCGGATCAATTTTAGGATATTCCTGCACCGGAAGGCGAGTATAACCCACCAGTCCTAAAATAATAATCAGCAACGAACAAACCGAAGCAAAAACAGGTCTTTTAATGAAAAAATTAGTAAACATATTATTAGGCTATTGGATTTTTGTAGTAAGCCCTTTAGGGCTTCAATCAACAGTCAACACCCCTCCCTAACGTTTACCCTTTGGAGTTTGATCGGAATTAGCAGGTAAAATATTAATAGCTGCACCATCGGATAATTTTTGTGTACCGGAGATAATCAATTTTTGTCCTGGTTTCAATCCTTCTAAAATTTCCGCCTGATCTTTTTGAATTAAACCTAATTTAATTGGTTGTTTTTTAGCGGTTAATTTTTCTTCTCCTTCCGCAATAAATACAAATCGTTGATTACCTTGAAATTGAACGGCGGTCATCGGAATTACAACGGCATTTAGTTTTTGTTTCCAAACCACTTCAGCCCGGACAAATTGACCATCTTTAAATAATCCTTGACGATTATCAAAACTTGCTTTAGCTAAAATTGTTTGGGAGTCTTGATTAACTGAAGGAGAAATAAAACTAATTCGTCCGGTGGCTAATACTTTTCCCTGGGCATCAATCATGTTCACCGATAATCCTAACTTGAGATCTTCTTTGTGTTCTAAGGCTACGGGTAAGCGTAATTCTAACTGATCATTTGCGGTTAAACGGGTGAGAATATCTCCTTTACTAACATAATCTCCAACTTTAATTCCCACATCACCAACTACTCCGGTAAACGGTGCTAAAACGGCGGTTTCTTGCAAATCTAATTCAATATTGCGAACCTGAGCCGCTGCTTCAGCAACCTGGGCTTCCGCCTGTTGAATTTCTTGAATTCGAGTGCCATTTTCTAATTGGTTTAAAGCCTGTTTTTCCTGTTCAACAACGGCTTTACGGAGATTAATTTCTGATTGTCGATTTTTTTGTAATTGTTCTAAACGGCGTTTAGCCGCTTGTAAATTTGCATTAGCACTGTTTTTTTGAGCGGATAAAGCATCAAATTGATCTTGAGAAATTGCCCCTGATTCGCTTAAATCTTTAAAGCGATTGACCCGATTTTGAGCTAATTCAGCATCGGATTGAATCGAATCAATTTGAGATGTGGCTTGATTAATTTCTGCTAATAAACTCCCCGATTCGGCATCAGCTAATCTGGCTTTTGCTTCGGCTAATTTTGCCCTTCCCTGAGCAATTTCTTCAGGACGACTTCCGGCTTGTAATTCTGATAAACGAGCCTGATTTCTAACTAAATTAGCTTTAGCTTGATTTAAACTCGATTCTACACTATCACTTTTGAGGCGAGCGATCGTTTCTTCCTGTTGAATCACTTGCCCCGAACGCACTAAAATCTGAGTAATTCTACCTTCGATTTCTGGCTTAATATCTACCGCCCGTTGTGCCTCTAATGTGCCTACAAAATCAGAGGTTTCTTCAAATTTAAAAGTTTCTACCGCAGCGATTTTAACTGTATTTCCCCTCGGCTTATTAGCTTTTTCTGACTTTGGATTATCCTCATTTTTAGGCGTGCTTTGCCACCATTGTCCTCCAACAAAACCAATCCCCAATGCCATTGAAATAATAAGTAGAATTTGGAACCATCCCGTTTTAGAATTTGATGGTTGTGGGGTAATTTTTATGGGTAAAGATTCAGCAAGAAAATCAGTTTTTTCTCGGTAGTTTTCTTGCTGAATCCATTCTTGATCCTGTTTTTTCACGTTAGATTTTGGGGATTGCAAATTAGACATGGTTCAGCCAAAATTAAGGTCATTTTTATCAGAGTAAAATAGCGATCAAATTGAGACTAAATTAGAGTTTAATCTAAAGCTACAATATATTAAGATCGGTCTATATCTTTCTCGAGATAGATTAGGATTGTCATATTTAGAAACCTTTTCACCATCGGTAACTGAATATCTTACTACATAATACTGAAAAAAGATGGGGTCAACGTAGGTACGGAGTTGACCTGTCTTTCATACCACCGCTCACCTGGGTACAGGTAGATCGGGGGACTTCCCGGCGGTGTAAGTTAAATGGTTTTTATTGTAAACTATTGTTTTTGGACAATAGGATTATATTTGAGTTTAGCATCTTTGCGCCTAAATTCTTTCAAAGTAAAGAGGTAAAATAAGGATCGAACAAGTATCTAAGATGAAAAATGGAAACTAACACAACGAGCGAATTCAGTCTCACCGCCGAACAACACCGTTTAAAAATGCAACGGCGCAAGGAAGTTCAGGATCAACGAGTAGCCGAACGGAATCAAACTAAAGGATTAATTATTGTTAATACTGGAAACGGAAAGGGAAAAACCACTGCCGCTTTAGGGATGGTGTTAAGGTCTTTGGGTCATGGCTATCGGGTCGCTATTATTCAGTTTATTAAAGGTGCTTGGGAACCCGCAGAAAAGGCGGTTTTTAGTAAATGGCCGGAACAATTAGAATTTCATGCGTTAGGGGAGGGATTTACTTGGGAAACTCAAGACCGAGATCGAGATATTGAAAAAACCCGGGAGGCTTGGAATTTAGCCCTAACTTTTATTGGAAATTCTGAGTTTAAATTGATTTTACTGGATGAAATTAATATTGCTATAAAACTAGGTTATTTACCCGTTGAAGAAGTTCTCGCTGGACTTGAAAAAAAAGCTGAGGATACCCATATTATTTTAACAGGTCGAGGTGCTCCCCAGGCTTTAATTGAACAAGCAGATCTGGTGACAGAAATGTCTTTAATTAAACATCCTTTTCGAGAACAAGGTATTAAGGCTCAACCCGGAATAGAATTTTAAATATCTATTTAATATTGCTTGAATTAGTTTCATTCCTAGGGGCGGGTTTATCTCAATTGAGATAATTAAGAAAGATTTGAGTGAGTCCTGAAGGACTCACTAATTGAGAGAGCAGGGTTGATTGATTGCTTTTTTTAAGATAGTTTTGTACTCTTTATTTTTAATAATATAAGAGCCAAATCTTTCTAGGTGAGGGTTATTCATTTGAGCATCAAATAAAATAAACTCTTTCTGTCTTAACCGTTCAACTAACTTTACCATTGCTACCTTGGAACCATCGGGGATTCTAAAAAACATGGATTCCCCAATGAAAGCTCCACCAATCACAATTCCTAAGATGCCTCCGGCTAATTCATCTCCTTGCCAAGTTTCAAAACTATAGGCAAATCCAGCTTCGTTTAAGGCATGATAAATTTCTTTTAATTCTGAAGAAATCCAAGTTTCTTCTCGATTTGCACAACCTTCTACAACGCTAGTAAAATCTCGATTAATGGCGACGGTAAACCGATTTTGATTCAAAACCCGTTGCAAAGAACTGGGATAGCGAAATCGTTGATCGAGGGGAATTAGGGCCCGTTCTCGACTAGAATACCATTCCAAGCTATGTTCCCCGTCATTTGCCATCAAAAAGTATCCTACTGCATACCCTTGGATAATTGCGTTGACATCATATTGCATAGGTGACAAACTTTGCTATACTTTGGTTAATATACTAAGGGGTATTGTCTCATCTATGCTAAATCTTAACTCATCTTTTATGTTAGAGAGTACCTTAACAAAACTTCTCAATAAAACCGAGAAAACCTGGGGTTATCTCCAAGTCTATCATAGGGGAGAATTATATTATCTCACCATCCCCGGATACGGAGATGATATTCTAAAATTTAAAGGTAATGATTCCACCTATTCCTATCAATTATATTGGTATAAACGTCCCAATCCTTCAGTTTTTGTAGAGGCAAAAACCGAAAAAACCTATAGGAAAGAAACAAAGACCTACGACAAAGCTAAGAGTTTTCAGGTTTGTTTTAAAAGAGAAGCTAATTCCATTGAATCCTCAATTAATCGGTTATTTGCCGAATTAATTAAAAACAAAATATCAGAGGAATATAAAGGTAAAGATTCTCCGATTATTACCCTAATTCAAGACTAGAACCATCAAATGTTATAGTCAAAAGTCAACCGTGAATATTTAACCGGATATGAATGAACCCATTGCACCCATAACCTTACCCCCTAGTGAGAATTTGCAACAGGAAGGAGAATGGTTAAAACAAACCTTAAATCGTTGGTTGGATGAACAATTTATCCCTGAATCTGTGAATGAAACTATTGCACAGCGTGTCGCTCAAATTTATGTTCGTCAACGAATGGAAGGGGAAAATGATGTGGGTTCTTTGGTGCTGGCGATTGTGACTGAAATGGAATCTTTTGATTTTTCTAAAAGTTTTTTTGGAGAATTTGCGATCGCTAATGCGGTCAGCGATTTGTTATTAGATAGCTTAGGAATTGAACGCTGTTGTGGACGCTCAATATTCCCAGACTCTCTGACTTAGTTTAACGACAAGCACCATGTCCTTCCATAGAATGACCGAAAATTCCTGTTTTATGGGGGATGACGGGAAAATTTTGGATATCTGCTTGAATTGTAAAGTTTTCTGACCTACAGATTAATCCCAAAAGGTAGTAAAGTACGGGAAGAGGGTGAGATTGAGCTTGGGGTGGTTGACAGACGAAAGATCCCATCTCGCTATGACAACTTGCAGTAAAAATGGCGATAGAACCAGACTTTACCACCAAAGCATAAACTTTCACGGATTAGATTCCAAGCAGAAATCCTCTGTAAACTTTCAATTTCTCAACTTATTTTATCAATCGGAAAAGCGATCTCTGGTTTTCCGTAATCTCCTTTTAATATCTTGTAGACTCCTTTTAATTAAACCTTAAAATCTTTTTCAATCATGATTAATCCAAATTTTGTCAAACACCAAATTGGAATTAAGTTTTTTACTCATCAAGAGTTATTGGAAATTGCCTTAACTCATCCTGATGCTATTGTAGAAAACCTGGATTTAACGCCCAAGGAAAGGAAACTCAGAACCCTAGAATATTGGGGTATTACTCATTTAGGTTCTAACTTGTTTAGCCAAATGGTGAGTGATTATTTATATCTGCACTATTCCCATTTAGGAGAAGCAACCCGGACGCTTTTAAAAAGTGATTTAGTTAGTCCCATAATTTTAGCAAAATTAGCGTTAAAAATCAAGATCGATCAAGGCAGTGATTTGGGAAAAAACTATCCTTTCAAACCGGAGTTTGAACAACAAAAAATATTATCAGAAATGTTTGAAGCATTAGTTGGTGCAGTTTATTTAGAGTGGGATCGAGATTTTGAGAAAACCTATAATTGGTTAGTGAATCAATTTATTGCCAAGGTTGTCAATCAAATTATGATGGATTTATTTCTTGAATTTGTACCAAAGGCGGATTGGGATGCTAATTTTTATCCTTGGTTTGGTTCCAATCATTTAACCTGTCCTTCTCAAAAATCCACATCGCAATTAACCTGTATTTTCTGCTCCTAAAATTATCAATTTGTCAAAATAAATCTTTAAAATAATGGGGTAAGTTGAGAATATTTAGAACAAAATAGCTAATTTTAAAAGCCATCTAAATATTTGAAAACTACCCCATAAAAATATAACAAACCTTATCAAATGGAGCATATTCTCGAATTTTTGCTAAGGCAATTTCCGGTAAAACCGTATAATTTGAAAAGGTAGAAGTTCCCATATAATGATGAATCATCTGACCGTTTTTAGAAAAACGACTACTACCATCGGGCATTAAACCTTTGCCCTGAGTCCCTCGAATTGCCTGACATAAATTCGTCTTAAAACTTAAACAATATTGACATTTACGACATTCTAGAATATACAAAGGAATAACATGATCTCCGGGTTTAAAGGTTTTCCAGCTTCCCAAGCAACGGCGGCTTTAATATCCATAATTTATTTTTGATTCAGCGATAATATGAACTCTAATTCTTCCACTTTAGAATCAATTGCCCGTTTTTTCAACTTTCGAGAACTTCAGACTAATTTTAGGATCGAAATTATCGCCGGAGTCACGACTTTTATGACTATGGCTTATATTTTAATTGTCAATCCTGCTATTTTATCCAATGCTATTTTTCTACAAACATCGGGGGATTTATTTGGAGAATTAGTTATAGCAACCGCCCTGGCTTCTGCCTTAGCAACGTTAGTCATGGGATTATATGCTAAATATCCCTTTGCTTTAGCCCCAGGCATGGGATTAAACGCCTATTTTGCCTTTTCAGTGGTGTTAAAATTAGGCATTCCTTGGCGGGTGGCGTTAGCCGCTATTTTAATTGAAGGCTTAATTTTTATCGCCTTAACTCTGAGTCAATTTAGAACTAAAATTATCACCGCTATTCCTGAAGGAATTAAACACGCCGTCGCCGCCGGAATTGGTTTATTTATTGCCTATATTGCCTTAACGGGTGCAAAAATTATTGTAACTGATGCAGCCACTACCACTACATTAGGAAACTTAAACGACCCGATTGTATTAATTACAATTGCCGGAATTTTGATTACTTCTGCTTTAATTGCTCGTCGAATTACCGGGGCGTTATTATTAGGAATTTTAGCCACAGCCGGGTTAGGATGGATTCTAGGAATTGCTCCTTGGCCCCAAGGAATTATCGGTTTACCTCAATTACCTGTGGATTTATTCGGTCAAGGAATTATTGGGTTAAAACAAGTTTTAGAAGTGAATTTTTTCCAAATATTTACAATTACCTTTGTATTTTTCTTTGTGGATTTATTTGATACGGTAGGCACTCTAACGGGGTTAGGAATGAAAGCAGGTTATATTAATCAAGATGGGGAATTTCCGAGGGTTACAGAAGCATTTATGGCCGATGCAGTGGGCACTACAACCGGGGCAATTTTTGGCACTTCAACGGTAACTACTTATATTGAATCCGCATCGGGAATTTCTGAGGGGGGAAGAAGTGGATTTACGGCTGTAATTGTGGCAATATTATTCACAATTTCGATATTTTTTATTCCCCTATTATCTGGAATTCCCAGTTTTGCCACCGCCCCGGCTTTAATTATTGTGGGGGTGTTAATGATGGGGAGTGTTCAATATATTCGCTGGGATGACCCAGCAGAATCTATTCCGGCATTTTTAACGATTTTTATTATGCCTTTAAGTTATTCTATCGCCGATGGTTTGGCTGTTGGTTTAATTACTTATCCTGTGATTAAATCCTGTCAAGGGAAGTTTCATGAAACCAATATTGCGATGTGGATTTTAGCGGTTATTTTTGTTTTGAAGTTTGTTTTTGTCGGTAAATAAGCATGGGGTATGGCGTGAAGATTGAGAATTTGACAATTTGAAGTAAACACAAAGGCACTAAGACACAAAGAAATGCAGCAGGATATCAGGGGGATTTATGGGAGTTTAGCACCAAAATAGTTTAATTTCCATAAACAACCAGACATAAAATTAGTAAAAATATGGGCTATAATCGGAATTAATAAATTACCTGTGGCGATCGCACTATACCCTAAAATAAACCCCACAACCGTTGCCCAAATCACATAAGGCCATTGTTGAGAACCGCTAAAATGTAGAACCCCAAAAGCAATACTAGAAACAACTAAAGCCAGAGTTCCTAATCCCAAATCCGATAACATTACTCCTCGAAATAATAACTCCTCACTCAGTCCGGGTAATAAGCCTAACCAAATTAAATCCGGCCATAATAAAGGAGTTAAGACTAATTTTAAATAAATATCTGCACTGCGACTATAGGCAGGCCAGATTCTATACATGACAAAACTAGCAACTGTAATCATTGATCCCACACCTAACCCCAACCCCAAACTAACCCACGTTAAGTTAATCGGTAAAAGGGTGACATGACTCAGATATAACCAAGCTTTAGCGATCGCTAATAATATAATAGCCGTCCCCCCCATGGCTATCAAAACCTGAGTCCGGGTTAAAGATTCGAGTTCAAAATTGTTAGGTGTTTTTTGTTCTACCACGGGAGTTAAAAATTAATAGGATTTAAGTTGATTCAAGGATAATATATTCGGACGCAGGGAGTTAGGATCAAGTCCAGCTTTATGCACCACTAAAACCCCTAAAGCCTCTAAATAAGAGTTTACCTGTATTGCTTTAATTCCTAACTGTTCCGGGGTAACTTCCATTCGGGTTTGATTTTCCCCGACGGCAATAATTTGAGTGGTAGAGACGTGCCCAGGCGAAGCCATGCCGAAGGCTATTGGCGCGTCTTGGCCAAAACTAAGTACCGCCGCACCCCCACAGGCCGTAGCTGGAACCACAATTGCATCCACCTGATCGGCCCAAATTGTCTCCGCCTTATGAGTTGTGACGAATTGGGGGGCGCGACTCAACCCCACTAAAACACAGGGTAGGAAGGTATAGCCCAATTCCTCCGCCGCCGACCGGGGGGATAATTGCGGGTCAATGGCCAGGGGAGAAAGGGCCGGAGCATGGGCTGTCGGAATTTGAAAGGTGCGGACAATTAAATGGCTGATCACCGCCTCCGCCCCGGCTAGGGGATCAACCCCCTGTCCATGACGATAGGCCTCTAAAACCCCAATATTTTCCGGTTCAGGAAAACGGGCAACTACTGCGATCGCTTCGGCTTTAGCATCCTTAATTAACCGTTCTGCGGCCCGTAGCAGGCTGTCTGGGTTGCCAATAGTTCCCCAGGAAGCCCCCGAAGTCGAGGTTTGAATAGCCACGTTCAGGGGGGCATCTGTGACCACATAGTCCGTTAAAGTTAGGCCCAGGGTTGCCCTAGCTGCATCCGCCACTTGTAAATGTCGCAGGCGCAATTCTGGCTCAATGGCTTGATCGAGGAGTAACCCCACCCGGTTACAGTGAACGGGTTGAAGTCCCCAAGTTCCCGCCGCAAATTGATCCAGAGCGTACCCTTCCACATACAGAGTATTAGCCATCGGCCAATACAGTTGGGCTCCATTGAGAACGTTAGGATGGGTAATCAGGGTATCTGCAACTTGAGCGATCGCCCGCGCCACAGGTAAACCATCCCCCGCATATCCGCCAATGGCCGCACCAATTCCCGTTGGGATAATTAAAACAACCGTATAAGGACGAGGCATAGAAGATCAGGGGAAACACCCTAAGAAAAGTTAACTATTAACCATCAAACCTTAGAGGTTTCTTGAACAGTTACAACAGCTTCAACATGGGCTTTTTGTTGTTCAGAATCAATACTGGTAATTGCCCAGCGTAGGGGTTCACCCCGTTTTTTTAATTCCGCTTCAATGGCTTGATTTAACTGGGTTGGAGATTCCTGAAGATCAATTTCAGCCGTAATAAAATGGGTTGTCATGTTACGAATGGGTAATGGGTAATGGGTAATACTTCGACTTCGCTCAGTAACAGGGTAATGGGTAATGGGTGATATTCAGCGACCGAGGACGCTCCCCCTGCCTCCCCCTGCCTCCCCTGCTCCCCCTGCCCCCTCTGTTCACTCGTTAAGAAGTTTGGGGATATTGACGATCATAAACTTCGTCTTCTTTCCCTGGGATCAATTTTAAATTAGAGCGGGGATAGGCAATACAAAGCAGGACATAACCTTCGGCTTGAAGTTCGGGACTTAATCCCATGCCCTCACGTTGATCAACTTCGCCTTCTATAATTTTGGCTGCACAGGTGGTACAAACCCCAGCATTGCAAGAATTGGGCAACTTAATTCCGGCATCCAAGGCAGCTTGGAGGATTTGTTTATCCTCTGGAACTTCGACTGTTTGGATGTTCCCTTGATTGTGAAATTCGACGGTATAGGTTTGAGACATCGTGTTCTTATTAGACCCTGAACCATTCTATCGTTGAGCGCAGCCGATCTGAGTATTGAGCTTTCCTGGTTGTGTACAGAATGTTCAAATTAATCGGATAAACTGAATCAACTTTTGTCATCTATCCTAAGATATATTATAGAATGTCAGAATAATCAACTCAGTAAAATCAGGATGAATGCTAAAAGTTGAAATTAATATGGTAGAGTGATTAGGGTTATATTTCTCTCGTCCGTGGCTGTTGATATCCTTATTCGATTGTGCCGATTTTCTAACTACTTACAAAAAACTGTAGCCCTTTTCACAGATTTAATCTGTAGAAAACCCTAGAGAATACATAACTTTTATAGGATAAAAGACCTGTGCTAAACGTGATGGAAAATATGAATAAATTTGATACTCAACTTTGGCAACGCTTTTTAAGAATTGCCCAACCCTTCTTTTATCCTGTAGAACCAGGAAGTAGCAAGATTTTTATAAGTTTGTTATTATTATTATTAATTTTTCTGGCGGCGACTGTCTTTGTTTTAGTGAGTATTGTTACTGTTATCAGTCAATCTATTTTTTCCGAATTCTTTAATAGCATTGCTCCGGGGTTGTATGAATTGATCGAAAGTATTATTTATTCTCGCTATATTATTATCGTTATTTTAATGTTGATTGTTCCCATCGGAACATTTTTAGTGTACAGAAACCAAATTAGAACTCGTTGGCAACCTTGGGCATTTTTGAGCGTCCTGCTATTTTTATCCCTATCCGTTAGTGGATTGAATGTAATTATTAGCTATGTGGGCAACTTTTTTTCAACAGCTTTAGCTGAAAGAAATCAAGATAATTTTTGGCGTTTTCTGTATGTTTATGCCAGTGTGTTTGTGGTGGGAACTCCCATTATTGTCATCTATGCTTATACCCGCGATCGCTTAGGAAACTATTGGCGGAAATGGTTAACGGATAAATTTTTAGACCAATATTTAAGTCAGCGAGCATTTTATCAAATAGAATCGGAAAATAAACTTGATAACCCAGATCAACGAATTACCGATGATATTAAGGCATTTACGATTACCAGTTTAAGATTTTTACTAATTATTCTAAGTTCCATTATTGATGTAATTTCTTTTACGGGAATCCTCTGGTCTATTTCTAAATCTCTTTCCGTATTTCTATTAATTTACGCTTCTGTCGGTACGATAATCACGGTTTTTATTGGACAGCGTTTAATTCCTCTAAACTTCAATCAATTAAAACGAGAAGCGGATTTTCGTTATGGATTAATTCATGTCCGAGACAATGCAGAATCCATTGCTTTTTATCAAGGGGAAGAACAGGAACTCATCCAAGTCAAAGAACGATTTTTCAAAGCCTTTAAAAACTTTAATTTATTAATTGGTTGGCAGAGAAATGTTGATTATTTTACCACAAGTTATGGATATGCTGTGGTTATTATTCCTTCGCTGATCTTAGCTCCTATTTATTTTGCTGAAACGATTAAATATGGGGATATTACCCAAGCGAGTTTTGCCTTTAGTCAAGTTTTAAAAGCCTTTTCAATTGTAGTCAGTCAGATTGAAATATTAAGTGCTTTTGCCGCCGGAATTAACCGTTTATCAACCTTCTCGGAATTTTTAGAATCTCCTAAATCCATGGAGGAAGGTCAGACACAAATTGATATGAAAGTTGATGATTCCCTAGCTTTAGAGCACGTTACCGTCAACACACCAAACTATCAACAAATCCTGGTTAAAGACCTATCTCTGAGCTTACCCGACGGTCAAGGATTATTAATTATGGGTCAAAGTGGAGTCGGAAAAAGTTCTTTATTACGCACCATTGCCGGATTATGGACATCGGGAACCGGGCGCTTAATTCGTCCTGAACTCTCATCAATGTTATTTTTACCCCAACGTCCCTATATGATACTCGGAACATTGCGTCAACAATTACTCTATCCTAATAGTAATCAAGAGGTGAGTGAACAGGAATTATATCAAGTCTTAAAGCTAGTTAATTTAGCGGATTTACCGGAACGAGTTAGTGGTTTTGATACGGAATTAGATTGGGCTAATATTCTGTCTGTGGGAGAACAGCAACGGTTAGCTTTTGCTCGATTATTAATTAGTAAACCCCGCTACGCAATTTTAGATGAAGCCACCAGCGCCTTAGATTTAAAAAATGAAGAACTACTTTATAAAAAACTACATGAAACCGGAACAACTTATATTAGTGTTGGGCATCGAATCAGTTTATTGCGCTACCATAACAACGTTTTAGAACTCATGGGAGATCAAAAATGGCGTCTGGTTTCGGCTGAAGAATATCGGGCAGAAATGATTTGAGAAATTCAATCCTTAATCAGTTAAAACGGATTCAAAAAAACGACATTCTTGACAAGGGCCAAGGGGATTCACCGCACAGCGTATCAGTTCAGAATAGGCATTAAAACGACAGTTTGCATTTCCTAGAATCCAATGTCCATCAATTAAGGTTCTATCTTCAGGTCGTTGTACTGATTGCACATACAAGGAAATTTTATGCAGTCGGTAACGACCGGATTTGAGTTGATAGCGATGACGACGCTCTAAAACAGTATAGGTTTGACCCTGGAAATTTAGATAATGACCCGGTTGGGGTGTCCAATCTAAACAAATACGTCCAAGAGATTGATGAGAATGTGTTAGTATCAATTCCGTTGGTAGTGAATTTGGCTCCATGATGGTTTGATTTAATTCAACAGGTTTTGAGATTATCCTCCTGAATGTTACGGTGTTCAGTCACCAAAAACAAGAGGATTTTTTGGTTTTATCCCATAAATAAAATATAAAAATTCTATTTATTCACCTTAATATTTACGTTCCTGGGGTTCAAATAGGGTAATTTTTACCGGACGATAGGCTAAATCAATACCCGCAGGGGAATAATAGGCTAAAGTATGTTTTAGGAAGGTTTCATCATGGCGTTGAGGATAATCTTCCCGACTATGGGCGCCTCGACTTTCTTGGCGACTTAAGGCCGAAGTTAAAATCATATTTCCTACAATCATCAGACTTTTTAATTCCAATGCTTCAATTAATTCTGTATTCCAACATTTGCCTTTATCATCTAAATAAATCCGTTGATAACGATTCTGTAACTCCTGAATTTGACTTAACCCTTCTCGCATAACTGTATCGGTTCTAAATACACCACAATGGGAGGTCATAGCATCTTGAAACTCCTGACGCAGTTTTCCAATTCTGTAGTCTCCAGACTGGTCTAATAAACCTTGTAATTGCAATGCAGTTTCTTTCAAATAACGCTGTTCATCAATATTTGGTAACTTGCGATTTTGCACAAATTGGGCAATAGCCGCCCCGGTTCTTTTTCCATAAACCACACATTCTAATAAAGAATTACTGCCTAAACGATTAGCTCCATGCACCGATATACAAGCGGCTTCTCCGGCGGAAAATAATCCATCAACAAAACTATCCGCACCACTTAAAACTTGACCATTAATATTAGTGGGAATACCTCCCATAGAATAGTGAACCGTGGGACGTACAGGCATCGGTTCCACCACCGCATCAATTCCTAATAAACGGTGAGCTTCTTCCCAACAAAAGGGAATCCGACTCATAATTTTTTCCCGTCCTAAATGTCGCAAATCCAAATAAATATAGGGCCCCCCGGCACTGCCATCGGGGTTAATTCCACGGCCTGCCCGCAGTTCTAAAGTAATCGCGCGAGAAGTAATATCCCTAGGTGCTAATTCCATCCGACTCGGGGCATAAGTCGCCATGAACCGCTCCCCATTACTATTAATTAAATAGGCTCCTTCCCCCCGCACAGCCTCGGAAATTAACACCCCCACCGGATATAGTCCCGTAGGATGGAACTGGACAAATTCCATATCTTGCAAGGGAACCCCCGCCATTGCCGCCATCGCCAGCCCGTCCCCGGTTGAGGCATAGTCATTGGAAGTGGTATTAAATGCCCGACCATAGCCCCCGGTGGCGAACATCACCGCCTTAGCCCGGACAACGGTTAACTGTCCATCATCAATTCGGAACATGACCACCCCTTTGGCCTGTCCGTCTTCTAAAATCAGACGCAGCACATACCATTCATCATAGATATGGACACCATAGCGTCGCAGGTTACTGACCAGTTCGTGTAAAATCCCATGACCTGTTTTATCAGCAGCGTAACAAGTGCGATTATGGGAATGGCCCCCAAAAGCCCGTTGAGCAATCCGGCCATCGGGAAGACGGGAAAATAATACGCCCAAATGTTCTAAATCAATAATTACATCCGGGGCTTCTTTGGCTAAAATTTCGACAGCATCTTGGTCAGCTAAATAGTCTGAACCCTTGACGGTATCAAAGGCGTGGGCTTGCCAACTATCACTTTCATCAATATTTTTTAAGGTGGCAGCAATACCCCCTTGGGCAGCGACGGAATGGGAACGGATGGGGTGAGTTTTGGCAACAATAGCTATATTCAGGCTGGGGTTAGTCCGGGCCATTTCTACGGCCGCCCGACATCCTGCCAACCCGCCCCCAACAATAATCACATCATGTTCTAGCATCTTAATCAGTTATCAGTTATCAGTTATCAGTCATCAGTCATCAGTTATCAGTTATCAGTCATCAGTTAAGGAGTTAATCAATTAACTGTAAACTTCTTAACTATTAACTGATAACTGATCTGTGCCGTTTAGGAAGCCGGAAATTCAGTACGACTGGGTTCGTCTTGAATTAAGGGGTCTACGGATAGAATTTCAATATGGTTAAATAAAGTGGTGACGAATGCAAAGAGTAGGAAAGGTAAAGACAGCACAATAATTAAGCCAACCGTCGCTAACGCATAAATTTGACGGGTTGTACTCCACAGGGCTAGGGAAGTCGCTAAGGCGATAAAGATGACAATTAACCAAATGATGATTTGGCTATAGATATCACCATAGGTTAGTGTGCATCGAATACGATACTTTTTCAGATCTTGCATTGGTTCTCTCTTGTAATATTACTTTAAACTTCCAGATTAAGGGATTGATTCAATTTTGGAAAATTTCTCAACATTTTAATCACAGTTGTAATTTAACTTTACATTCTGTCAAACATCAGGTATCGCCCATACTCAATTATTGATTTTTTCAGGGATTGCTAACATTTAACTGGAATTCTTAACCATAAATTTTTAATTCTTAATACTTAAATGTTTACTCCATATACTTAATCACGTGACTATTACCTATTACCTATTCCCTCTAATCCTCTGAACGAAAAAACAAGAGATTAGGCAATGCTAAACCCACAGGAATAGCTAGTGTCATTAATAATCCTGTGCCTGCCATAACAATAGTATTAGCAATTAACGGAACATCGGCATGGATTCCTAACTTCATCATTAAAATCAAACCACTTCCCGCCCTGAAAATATAAATCCCAGGAATCATTCCCACAACGGCACCAAATGCGATGGCTGCCGAGGGAACTTTGAATTTTAATGATAATTAATTTTAATGATAATTAATTAGTTCTAACTCATCCGTAAGTTGTTCTAAGGTTTTATGTCCTTGTTGAATATCATCAACTAAACGCATCACTTGAGTGATCACCATCATATTAATTTTCATCACCGGAATCGGGATGCTAATGCGCGAATAGAATTGATTATGGATTTTTGTTGTTAATGTGATGGCTTCATAGGAAACTAATAACCGGGCTTCAATTCCTAAACTATCCGCCAATTGATGAGTGACTCGATGCACTCTTTCAGTTGCCGCACTATTCTGGAGGAGAAGTCGGGCAGTCAGTAAAACTAGGTGAAACTTTTGATCGATTTCTGGCAGGACTGTTGGTGTCATCTGGGCTTTTCCTTAAATAGACATTTGATGGTATTAATCGTATTGGATTTTGGCTTAATATTATGGATGGGTTGGAATTACTACAGCGAAAGGCAGAAGGAGAATGGAGTTTTAAAGGAGTGGATTTCAGGGGTGCAGATTTACAAAATTTTGATCTGAGTAGGTTAGTCTTTATTGGGGCGGACTTGAGTGGGGCGAATCTCAGTTACACAAATTTAAGTCGAGCTTCGTTGCGCGGGGCTAACTTAATGGGGACGAATTTGAGTTATGCCATTTTAAAACAAACCAGTTTATATAGTGGCCAAATGATGGGAGCAAATCTTTCCCATATTAATCTCAATGGAGCAAATTTAACTCAAGCAAATTTAAGTTATACTAATCTTTATCAAGCAGATTTAAGCGATGCAACTCTATATGAATGTAATTTAGAAAATGCTTGGTTAGTGGGCGCAGATTTACGCGATACCGATTTACACAAAGCAAATTTCAAAGCAGCTAACTTAACCGACGCCAACCTAACCGATGCCATCGGATTTAATGATCAGGATGCAATAATTTATAATACGATTATGCCCAATGGTCAAGTGCTATTATCTATGTTATAGCAGTCGCCAGACCTATTAGGACAAAGAGTGATGCAGCAAAGCTAGATGGTGAAGTCTTTTCCTCCGGTGTTCCCTCCCCCCCTAGCCCCCCTGCACGGGGGGCTAGGGGGGCTGTTCCGGTGTTCCCTGCTATATAAATTAACCGTTAAGGTTTTTCCATTAACCAATACTTGATCTCCGGTGACTAACTTTCGTCCCCTGCGGGTTTCAACCTCACCATTAACTTCAACATCACCATATTTAATTAGGATTTTGGCTTGTCCCCCGGTGGAAACTTCACCCATAAATTTTAGAAATTGATCAAGTTTAATTGTTTCAGACATAAATCAGTAATCAGTTATTAGTCATCTCATTATAGCTAAAATCCGGCTTCAATTAAAGCTTGGTCTAAATCCTCAACTAACCCCAAAGATTCAGCCCTAAGCTTGAGATAAGCTAAATCTAAACACTGTCCTTGTACTTTTAATACACCCAATACATCTCGCCATTGCTTTTCGGACTGGTTTGATTTTCGCCAATATAATTTATTCAGAATTACATCTTCCGCAGAAGCTAGAAAAACAGTTGCACCCGTTGGAATTTTATATTGTTGCCGTCGTTCAAATTTGATCTGTTCAAATTCCGAATTTTCTGCCATAATTAAATCAGCACGGGAGATTGTTTCTATATGGGTAACTTGTAGAATTCGCATTCGACCCGAAACCACATCATCTACACCCGAAACATAAAAACCTATTGCTTCTAATTGTAAAATTAATAACGTTAAATCTTGAGATGAAATTGAGATAACGATATCCAAATCTCGGGTGGTTCGGACTTCTCCATAAGCAATAGCAGCCACACCGCCCGTAATATAATAAGGAATATTAAGGGACTCCAAAATCGGGTGGAGAATTTCAGCTAAAGTAATAGAATCTTGAACCCAACTTATTTCATTTCCAGTGGGAATATAATGGTGCGGACAATCTTCTGCCAACCAAGCTTCCGCAAGTTTTCGGGAAAATTGTTCCTTAGATAAATATGAGAATCTTTGACGAAAACAACTTATGGAAAAGCGACGAGCATTTTGATTAATCGAACTTCCCATTATCAATCGCTGTTCGGGTGTTCGTTGTTTTAGTAGCCAGAATTCCAAACAATCAACTTCCGGTGTCGTATCTTGAGATTGAGGTCGATAACCCGGTTTAATTGTAAATTTGGGGATAATTTGAGTCATTGATTAACTCTTAAATTGATAGACCAGTAGAGACGTTGCATGCAACGTCTCTACTAATTTTATTCGTCTTCGTCCTCGTTGTCGTCTTCGTATTCGTCATCAATTAACTCGTCATCGAGGATAGCTGATAATAAAGGATCATCTTCACTATCTTCAAATATAACCTTGCTACCTTTTCCTAAACTAGACGGTGCTGCTTTGGACTCCGGGGGTAATTCCCGTTCAAAACTGTTATAAACCCGGGCGGTTTTATCATCCAAAACCACATCCCGCAGTTCGTCCTCATCCTCCTCATCCAAATACAACGTGCCATTATCAAAGCCATACTCGGCATTACCCGATTCCTCATAGGCATTAAATCCCGTTCCCGCCGGAATCAGACGTCCGATAATCACGTTTTCCTTGAGACCGCGTAACCAGTCGGATTTGCCCTCAATAGCCGCTTCAGTCAAGACCCGGGTAGTTTCTTGGAAACTAGCCGCCGAGATAAAGCTATCGGTATTTAAGGACGCCTTGGTAATCCCCAATAACACGGGGGTATATTTGGCGGGCGCACTTCCGGTAATCGACATCGCATCATTCACCTGTTCTACCTGGCGCAGTTCCACTAATTCCCCGGGTAACATAGTTGTATCGCCCCCATCATCAATCCGCACCTTCGAGGTCATCTGACGGACAATCACCTCAATATGCTTATCGGAAATATCAATCCCCTGGGACTGATACACCGACTGTACCTCGTTAACCAAGAATGCTTGACAGTGGCGGAAACTACCCAAAGCCGCGTCATACATCCCTTCTCCCTGTTCCAGATAATGGTCATAGAACACTTCCAGGATTTCATGGGGATTACTAGGGCCATCGGTCAAGGTTTGTCCGGCCTCTACTTTGTAACCATCGGAGACAATCGGGGATTGACCCGAACCCAGGGGATAATCCGTAACCGTGCCATCATTTTCAATTACCCGCAGTTCGGTGATGTCATCATCCATCGTCACCTGGGCCGTTCCCGGGCGTCGGGCTAAAATACAGGCTTCCTTGGGTTTACGGGCTTCTAATAATTCTTCAATCCGGGGCAACCCTTGAATAATATCTCCGGTTTTAGCCCGTTCAAACACCAGCAACACCAGGTTATCCCCCCGTTGTACTAAGTCCCCATCCTTAATATGCAGAATCGCACCGGGAGACACCCGATAGGGCCGACCCCGACGCATGGTAATCTGATTTCCCGTTACCGGGATAGTCCCCTGACCCACGATTTTGTTACCAACGGCAATGACTTGACCGGACTCCGATAGGTTAACCCCTTCAGCAATTTCAATTCCTTCTACCAACAGTTGACCCAATTTCACCGTAGGTTTAACGCCTTCGGGTAACTGAATGGTCATTTGGTCACTCTCGCGCACCACCAAACAACGGCGCACAATTTCCGACCCCGACCGAATCCCCTGAATAATCCCGTCTTCCTTACACATGATTTCCGTGCGAGTAACAACGGCGCCTTTCTCAATTTCATCTCCATCCTTGACCATTAACCGCGTCAGGGTACTGCCCTGAGTCGCATCAGCGATCGCATCCCGACGAATTACCAAGGATTCTAAAATCACTAACTGTAACTTCCTGACGTCGGGGTCATTCTCATCGGGAAGTAACTCAATATCGGCGGCTAACTGCGGGGCTTCGATGCCAATACTAATTACTAACTGGGTTCGTAGCAGTTCCACCCCTTCCACAGAGCGTACCCGTTCCCCATCTTTGTAGGTTAAACGTTGCACGGCTCGCAGAACGATGGACTCGTTCAGAGACTCCTGAGAGGGGACGGTGGGATTTTCGGGAACGCTAAACTCCACCACGGGACGTAACAGCAAGGCTGGGCCTTCGGGAGTTTCCACATATTCCACATAACGCAAGTTGTCCGAGATAATCCCTGGAATCACCTCTTGGCCGGGATTGACAATCTGGCCATCAATTGCCATCACCATTTCCGGGTCATCCACCAGATGCAGTTCTCCGGGTTTGATGACGATTTCTCGCAGAATATCATTTTTCTGAGTAACTTCAATCACCCCATTACTCTGACAGAAGATATCCTTAACCACTTCCATCCCAGCTTCCACATACTGTCCATCCTCAGTTAACAGTAAGGAAATATCTTTATTCACCTCATGGCATTCTTCGGGAATCCATAATAAAGTCCCTCCCTGGGTGACTTCATAACCCTGTTTTCCCTTACCCCGTTTGGCGACTTCTACCCCGGCGTATTTAATAATACCCCCGGTTTTTGTCCGGTAGCTATCATCCATCAGTTCCGCAATCACATCGTGGTTTTCCACTTTGGAACCCGGACTGACTTTGAGCATGAAGCGATGGTTACTATTGGTTTCAATAATATATTGTTCCCGTCCCTGCATCTGTACCAACCGCACTAAGGCTTGATCTAGTAATACCGAGGCGGTGATAATCTCAATTTCCCGAGGTAGCTCACCTTCGGCAAACTGTTCCCGAATTCGGACTAATCCCCCATGCTCTGAAACCAGTTTGGTTTGGGCGAGAACGCTTCCCGGATGCACCGGATCACCATTTTTGACCAATGGTTCCGCCGCCGGGGGTAGGTTATAAACTTCTCCTCCGAGAACCCAAATCAGCCCCCCCCGTTGGGCGATACGGGTCATGTTCCCTTGACGGTCGGTTTTTTCTTCGGGAACCACATCGGCAAATTTGACTTCCCCAGCTAAGTCCGTGGCGACGTCCTTAGTAGCTTTTTCCGTGGTTTTGCGGGCTGTCCGACCCCCGGCGGCAATTTCCGCTAGGATTTCGTTAGCTTTAACTTGTTGACCTTCTTGGACAATAATCGTTGTTCCTTGGGTGATACTGTGTTTTTCGGTATTTTTTCCACTACCGTCCACAATAATCTGGCCCGTGCTTTCCACGATGAAGGCATCATCTCCGTGACGGGTACGGAAGGGACGGACTCGCAGGGATTTAGAGAACTTGACCACCCCATTAATTCCGGCCCGGATCATTCCAGCGGCTTCGGCGGTGAATACCCCTCCGGTGTGGAATGTCCGCATGGTTAACTGGGTTCCGGGTTCGCCGATACTCTGGGCGGCAATAATTCCCACCGCTTCCCCAAGGTTGACGTTATGACCATGGGCTAAACTCCAGCCATAGCAATGTTGACAGACGGAACGATTGGCTTCACAGGTGAGAGGCGATCGCAATAATACCTCCTCAACTCCAGCTTCCTGAATAGCTACGGCCAACTCCTCACTCACGGAATGATTTTTGACCGCCTGTTCTGACTGATAGGTGATAATTTCTCCGGTTTCGGGGTGGTGGACATCTGCCCCTAACACCCGACCCATTAACCGATCTTTGATTGGAATTAACACCCGTTCGCCATCGGTCATACTGCGAGTCCAAATCCCCTTGCTGGTTCCGCAGTCAATTTCTCGCAGAATCACATCCTGGGAAACATCGACTAAACGGCGGGTTAAATACCCAGAGTCGGCGGTTCGTAGGGCCGTATCTACTAGACCTTTACGCGCCCCATAGGAGGAAATAATATACTCCGTAACGGTTAAGCCTTCTCGGAAGTTGGTTTTAATCGGTAAATCAATAATTTCCCCTTGGGGGTCAGCCATCAAACCCCGCATTCCAACTAACTGACGGACTTGGGAAATATTCCCCCGCGCACCGGAGAAGGCCATCATATAAACCGAGTTCAGGGGGTTACTGGCTTTAAAGTTTTCCACCACCCGATCTTTTAGGGCTTCGGATGTACCATTCCAAGTATCAATAACTTTTTGAAACCGTTCAACTTCGGTAATTTCCCCTTTAATATAACGACGTTCTGTATTTCTAATTTCTTCTTCCGCTTCTTCTAATAGAGCTTTTTTGGAAGGAGGAATCTGTAAGTCATCCACACTAATAGAAACCCCGGCTTTTGTGGCATAAGTAAACCCTAATTCCTTTAATTCATCGGCAATTTGGGCGGTGCGAGCCGTACCATAATTCATAAAAGCCCAGGACATGATTTTTTTTAATTGTCCTTTATCAATAACTTGATTCCGAAAGATTTTTTTGTTAGCCATGATTTTAAATCAGTTATCAGTTATCAGTTATAGCAAGAGGCAATAGGGAATAGGCAATAGGGAAGAAAATATTTATCCATTGCCCATTGCCCATTACCCATTACCCATTACCCATTACCTATTACCTATTGAATTAGGGTATCTTGAACGGTTTTATTGAAAATGACACGCCCCGGGGTAGTACGAATATATTGGGCAAGAATATTCCCCTCGGAATCTTCTCGAACTCGTCGCATTAGTTTCCCTGTTTTTTTGCCCACATAAGTTTTAGTGATCACTCCAGTTAAGTCGTCTTTAAGTTCGACCCCTATCTGTTCTACTTCATCCGATAAAATCTCCCCATCAAATCGCACCATGATGTATGAATGTAAACCCAAAGCGCCCTGTTTATAGGCTAAGATTACATCTTCTAAATCAGGAAAATAGCGGTGACTTTGATCCTCTAATTTAGGGTTTTCTGCGGTTAAATAATAACATCCCAACACCATATCCTGACTAGGTGTAACAATCGGTCTACCCGTTGCTGGGGATAGAATATTATTCGAAGCTAACATTAATAACCGAGCTTCAGCCTGGGATTCAATTGATAGGGGAACGTGAACGGCCATTTGGTCACCGTCAAAGTCAGCGTTAAAGGCGGGACAAACTAACGGATGCAGTTGAATCGCCCGACCATCGACTAAAATCGGTTCAAAGGCTTGAATCCCTAAACGGTGCAAGGTTGGGGCGCGGTTTAGCATCACCGGATGTCCTTGAATGACTTCCTGTAAGACTTCCCAAATGCTGGCATCATTCCGTTGAATCAGTTTTTTCGCCGCTTTAATATTGTTAACTAATCCTTGACGAATTAGGCGGTTAATTACAAAGGGTTGGAACAATTCAATTGCCATTTCCCGTGGTAAACCGCACTGGTGCATTCTTAATTTAGGCCCCACCACAATCACGGAACGTCCAGAATAATCGACCCGTTTTCCTAATAGGTTTTGACGGAATCGTCCTTGTTTTCCTTCGATAATATCGGAGAGGGATTTTAAGGGTCGATTATTCGCCCCCACCACTGTCCGACCTCGGCGACCGTTATCAATTAAGGCATCAACGGCTTCCTGTAACATCCGTTTTTCGTTACGGATAATAATTTCTGGGGCGAGAATTTCCTGTAACCGGGCTAACCGATTATTCCGGTTAATCACCCGACGATATAGGTCGTTTAAGTCGGAGGTGGCAAATCGACCCCCATCTAACTGCACCATTGGCCGTAAATCGGGAGGAATGACGGGAATTACATTCAAAACCATCCAATCCGGTTTGGAACCCGTCGCCACAAAATTATCAATTACCCGCAATCGTTTAATTAATTTGGCGCGTTTTTGTCCCTTAGCAACGGCAATTTCTTCCCGTAATCTTTCGGCTTCTTCTTCTAAGGGAATATCTTCGAGCAAACGGGAAATGGCTTCGGCTCCAATTCCCACTTCAATTCCGGTTAAGGTGGAATCTTCACTATAAATTTGGTCTTCAATTTCTAACCAAGTATCTTCGGTTAATAACTGTTTATAGGATAGGCCGTCATAGTTACCTGGATTTAACACCACATAAGCGTTAAAATAAACCACCTGTTCTACATCCCGCAATGGCATATCTAATAAAATAGCCATATAACTAGGAATGCCTTTGAGATACCAAACATGGGTTACAGGAGCGGCTAGTTTAATAAAACCCATACGGTGACGACGGACACGGGATTCTGTTACCTCTACCCCGCAGCGTTCACAGACAATTCCACGATGTCTGACCCGTTTATATTTCCCACAATGACATTCCCAATCCTTTGCTGGGCCAAAAATTCGTTCACAAAACAACCCGTCCATCTCCGGTTTCAGGGTTCTGTAATTGATGGTTTCAGGTTTTGTAACTTCTCCAACCACTTGACCATTGGGTAGGGTTCTTTCTCCCCACTGCCGAATGCGTTCTGGAGATGCGATTCCAATTTTAACGTAATCAAATCGTTGTTCAATTTTAGCCATTTTATTCAGGGAATAGGGAACAGGGAACAGGGAACAGGGAACAGGGAACAGGTAATGGGGAACAGGGAACAGGCAACATTAAGGAATTCAACTGATAACTACTCCTCAACTGATAACTGTTGACTGATGACTGATAACTGTTAACTGATGACTGAATTTATTCGTCTTCTTCGACTGAACTACTTAAATCATAAGTAGGTTTAGCGGGGGCAAAGTTATTGGAGGTGTAGGTCATCCGGGTGACTGGGATATCAGCCATTAAGTCTACTTCCACATCTCGACTTCCACCTTCGTCGGTGGTTTCCACTTTATGTACCGCAATATCCAAACACAACGACTGCAACTCCCGCATCAACACCTTAAAGGATTCCGGTGTCCCAGGACGGGGAATGGTTTTACCCTTGACAATGGCGTTGAGGGCTTCGTTGCGTCCCTGCATATCGTCGGATTTCACCGTTAACAACTCCTGCAAGGTATAGGCTGCTCCGAAGGCTTCCAATGCCCAAACCTCCATTTCTCCAAATCGTTGTCCTCCTTGTTGGGCTTTCCCTCCCAAGGGTTGCTGAGTCACCAAAGAGTAAGGGCCAGTAGACCGGGCGTGAATCTTATCATCAACCAGGTGAACCAGTTTCAACATATAGGCAATCCCCACGGTGACGGGTTGGTCAAAGGGTTCTCCGGTGCGACCGTCATAAACGATGCTTTTCCCCGGATAGTTTTCGTTAAATAACCAATCTTTCTTGGTTTTATCCCGGGCTTCTTTTAACTTCCCGTGAACGGTTTCCCGTGACATTTCCGGGCCGTGCATTTCATCAAAGGGAACCACTTTAAACCGTTTTTTCAGGTTTTGACCCGCCCACCCTAATAAACATTCAAAGATTTGGCCGACGTTCATCCGACTGGGTACACCCAAGGGATTAAGAACAATATCCACAGCCCGACCATCGGGCAAATAGGGCATATCCTCAATGGGGAGAATCCGAGACACAATTCCTTTGTTGCCGTGGCGTCCGGCCATTTTGTCCCCGACTTGGATTTTGCGTTTTTGCGCCACATATACCCGCACCACCATATTCGCCCCAGGCGGTAACTCATCCCCCTGTTCCCGGGTGAACACCCGCACATCTACAACCCGACCTTTTTCGCCGTTGGGAACCCGTAGGGAGTTATCCCGCACGTCCCGGGCTTTTTCTCCGAAAATTGCCCTGAGTAATTTTTCTTCGGGGGGTTGGTCGGATTCCCCTTTGGGTGTGACTTTCCCGACTAAAATATCCCCGGACTCTACCCAGGCCCCAACTCGGATAATCCCATTCCCATCCAGTTGTCGCAGGGAGTCTTCCCCGACGTTGGGAATTTCCCGGGTAATTTCTTCCGGGCCAAGTTTGGTTTGTCGGGCTTCAATTTCGTATTTTTCAACGTGGATGGAGGTGTAAATATCCTCTTGGACTAAACGCTCACTAATTAAAATCGCGTCTTCGTAGTTATATCCCTCCCAGGGCATATAAGTCACCAGAATATTATGACCTAAAGCTAGTTCTGCCCCTTCGGTGGAGGAACCATCGGCTAATACCTGACCCGCTACCACCTGATCTCCTTCATAAACCAAGGGACGCTGGTTTAAACAAGTATCTTGGTTAGAACGTTGATATTTTTGCAGTTCGTACTCGATATAGCCAGCGTATTTTTGCTTCCATACCGAGGGCTGTTTGGTTTTGAGGTCGAGATCGTCGTATTCGCGAATCAGGAAACTTTCCTCGCTGGAATTTGAATCGGCATCTACCGTCAGGGATTTGACAATAATCCGAGATCCGTCAATATAACTGATCTCCCCGTCCATACGCGAAACAATCACCATCCCACTATCCCGGGCGGCTTGGGCTTCTAATCCGGTTCCCACTAAGGGCCGTTCGGGACGGAGGAGAGGGACGGCTTGCCGTTGCATATTAGACCCCATCAATGCCCTGTTCGCGTCGTCATGTTCCAAGAAAGGAATTAAGGAGGTGGCGACAGAGACAATCTGTACCGGAGATACCGCGGCATAGTCCACCTGCATGGGAGTTGTGGTGGTGAATTCCTGGCGATACCGCACCGGAACAATATCCCCTAAAATCGTTCCCTCGGCATCGGTGCTAATATCCCCAGGTGCCACCCGTAAATCGTCTTCTTCGTCGGCGGTCATGTACACCGCAGGTAAATCTAAGCGGACTTTGCCGTTTTCAACTTTGTTATAGGGGGTGGCAATAAATCCGTAGGGGTTCACCCGCGCCAAAGTTGCTAAAGATCCAATTAATCCAGCGTTGGGCCCTTCCGGGGTTTCAATCGGACAAATCCGACCGTAGTGACTGGGGTGAATATCTCGGACAGCAAACCCGGCCCGTTCCCTGGTTAGTCCCCCGGGGCCGAGGGCAGATAGGCGCCGTTTGTGGGTCAGTTCCGCTAAGGGATTGGTCTGATCCATAAACTGCGATAATTGGGAACTACCGAAGAATTCTTTAATGGCAGCCACTAGGGGTTTGGGGTTGACTAAGGATGCTGGGGTTAAGGCATCGGCATCACTCACGGTCATCCGTTCTCGGATAATTCTTTCTAAGCGGTTTAAACCGACCCGAATTTGGTTTTGCAGCAGTTCTCCCACTGACCGGACACGACGATTTCCTAAGTGGTCAATATCATCGGTTTCACCAATATCAAATTCTAGGTTAATTAAATAATCAATCGCCGATAAAATATCCACGGAGGTTAGAACCCGGGTGGTATCGGGAATGGTCAGCCGCAGTTTTTTATTGAGTTTATAGCGTCCGACTCGGCCTAGGTCATAGCGTTTGGCATCAAAAAAGCGATTATTGAGTAACTGTTCTCCACCAGCCACCGTTGGGGGTTCCCCTGGACGGAGTTTGCGGTACAGTTCCATTAAGGCATCGTCTTCGCTAAATTCCCCTTCCCGTTCAATGGTCTTTTCAAAGTATTCGGGATGGCGCAGGGCATCAAAAATTTCGTTATTGGTGAGTCCCAAGGCTTTTAATAAAACCTGGGCGGATAGTTTGCGGGTTTTATCAATTCTGACCCACACTAAGTCATTTTTATCGGTTTCAAATTTTAACCAGGCACCTCGGTTGGGAATTAGGGACGCACTATATGTCCGTCGGCCGTTTTTATCAATTTCAGATTTATAATAAACCCCAGGACTTCTGACAATTTGGTTGACGATAACTCGTTCAGCCCCATTGATAATAAAAGTTCCCCGTTCTGTCATTAGGGGTAAGTCCCCAATAAAGACTTCTTGTTCTTTAATTTCTCCAGTTTCTTTATTAATTAAACGAGTCGGAACGTACATTTGAACGGCATAGGTACTATCCCGCCGTTTGGCTTCATCAACGTCATATTTAGGACGTTTAAGTTTATAATCTTTGGCTAAAAAATGGAGTTCTAGTTTCCCGGTATAGTCGGTAATGGGGGAAAAACTTTCTAATTCTTCAATTAGCCCTGCTTCTAAAAACCAACGAAAACTTGACCGTTGAATTTCAATTAAGTCAGGGAGTACAAAAGTGGGTTCGTTATGGGTTAGACTTGCCATTTATTAGTTATCAGTTATCAGTTATCAGTGATTGAGTTAATAGTTGTCAGTTATCAATAATCAGTCATCAGTCATCAGTCATCAGTTAATCGTTAAGAAGTTTACAGTTAATTTATTACCTCCTCAACTGATCACTCCTCAACTGAATCACTCCTCAACTGATCACTGTTAACTGATAACTGATAACTGAAAGAGTTGACAGGCATTATTCGTGGTTTGTTGAGATAGGGTTTCTAGGGAAATGTCCCGCACTCGGGCAACGGTTTCGGCAACATGGCGCACAAAGGCGGGTTCGTTGCGTTTTCCCCGTTGAGGAACAGGCGCTAGAAAAGGACAGTCTGTTTCAATTAAAATTCGATCAGACGGAACTAGACGAGCGCATTCCTGAATAGCAATTGCGTTTTTAAAGGTAACGGTTCCGCTAAAACTGATATACAGACCCAACTTCAGAAACTCCTGCTGTTCTTCGGGAGTTCCTCCCCAACAGTGCATTACCCCGGAAACTTGGCCTTGTTGTTGCCAAAATTGCTTTAATAGGGGAATCATGGTTTCTGCTGCCTCCCGACAATGGATAATCACAGGTTTCTTCAAACTATAAGCAATCTCTAGCTGTTGGGTGAAGACCTGGATTTGTTGATCTCGGTTATCGGCTTTATAGAAATCGAGTCCCATTTCTCCAATCGCAACGACTCTATCATCGGATTGGGCGAGTTGGGTAATGGTTTGGGCCGAGGTTGAATTCCAGAGTTTAGCATCCAAGGGATGCAACCCAACAGCAAAGCTTAGTTCGGGGACTTGATTAGCAATTTCCTGTATTTCCTGAAATTCTCCAGGGTGAACACAGGAATGCACCAAACGGACTACTCCCGCCTCCTGCCATCTCTGCCGAATTGCATCTAAATCGGATGCCAATGCTTTGAAGTTAATATGGACGTGGGTATCGATCAGTTGCATAGTCCTTTTATTCAGATTCATCAGCAATCAGTGATCAGTTACCAATTTTGCAGTGCCAGCGTCCTCGCGGGATAGTTTATATTACCCGTATCCTTCATGGCTAAGAGTTGACTACTACTAAGCATTGGCTCTTAACTGTTAACCGTTTACTGATAACTGATCAATGATGAGCTAGGCCGCAACGGTTTGGTGGCGCTTTAAGGCTCTCGCCAGGCGAGATTTTTTACGAGCGCCATTGTTAGGATGCAGGACACCCTTTTTTACAGCCTTGTCGATTTTACTAAAGGCATCCGACATTTGTTGATTTACGGTAGTGAGATTATCGGTTGTGGGGTCAGTCCCAAATTTATCAACAGAGGTGAGGCATTTTTTCATTAAAGTCTTGACGGCTGACTTGTAAGATTTGTTACGCAGGCGATTGCGCTCTGCGATTTCGACTCGTTTGACAGCAGATTTTATATTAGCCATAGGTTGTGATTGAAGAAGACGCAAGTATTTCGATTAGAGATACTCAGTTACAGACATACCAATATAACATTTATTTTGTCAAATTCAACCTATCTTCCTATTTACCCATAGGAAGGAGCAATAAAGTTCTGGATTTGAACCATTGTAGCAAAAAAAAAACGGGTTTAACATCCTGTGCTTCTAGGGTTGCTCTCGCGTAGGCGGGTATAGCTTTTTGTGCTATGCTAGATGCGGTATGAATCCCCAGAGTGTTGCCCCTGTGGCTAGAACTCTAAAGTATCGCTTAAGGATACAAAGTCTGGGTATGGCCAAGGAAACAAGGGGGAGAAATTTTTCACCTGGGTTAATAAGCCTCGGTGTCAAGATATTCAACCCTGTTGTCTGTTCCGTATCTGCGCCCTAGTTTTTTTAAGGTTGGCACTCCGAATCACCATGCTGCGAATTATTACTCAGTGGGTTGAAGCACAAGCTGAATTACGACGGATCTCTGACCGTACCCATGATGACGCGATGACCCATAAAGAAGCAACCGTGCGAGAAGTCTTGCAAACGGTTCGGCGTCAAGGGGATAAGGCTCTTTTGCACTATACGGAAGAATTCGATCAAAAAATATTAACATTAGATGAGTTGCGGGTGAGTGGTTCGGAGTTGGACGCAGCTTACCAGCAAGTCTCGAAGGAATTGTTGGATGCGATCCAATTTGCTCGCCAACAAATTGAAGCCTTTCACCGCCAGCGCACTCCTAAGTCCTGGGTGCAGTTTGGGGAGGATGATGTGGTTCTGGGGAAACGGTTTACCCCCGTTGACCGGGCTGGATTGTATATACCTGGGGGGAAAGCGTCGTACCCCAGTACGGTTTTGATGAATGCAGTTCCGGCTCAGGTAGCCAAGGTTCCCCGGATTGTGATGGTGACTCCCCCAGGGCCAGACTCTAAGGTAAACCCAGCCGTGTTAGTGGCGGCTCAAGAGGCAGGAGTCCATGAAATTTATCGGGTGGGTGGGGCACAGGCCGTGGCGGCTTTAGCCTATGGCACGGAAACGATCCCGAAGGTGGATGTGATTACCGGCCCGGGCAATATTTATGTGACCTTGGCGAAAAAGTTGGTTTATGGGACGGTGGGCATTGATTCCCTGGCGGGGCCATCGGAGGTTCTAATTATTGCGGATAGTACGGCGAATCCGGTTCATATCGCGGCGGATTTATTGGCCCAGGCGGAACATGACACCATGGCTGCGGCAATTTTATTAACAACGGATTCGGCTTTAGCCCGACAGGTGGTGGCGGAGGTAGAACGGCAGTTGGTGAATCATCCCCGACGGACGTTGACGGAAAAGGCGATCGCCCATTATGGTGTGGTGGTAGTGGTGGATTCCTTGGAGGCCGCAGCCGAGTTATCTAATGAATTTGCCCCAGAACACTTAGAACTAGAGGTAGCCGAACCCTGGGATTTACTAGAAAAAATTCGCCATGCCGGGGCAATCTTTTTGGGTTGTTCGACCCCGGAGGCGGTTGGGGATTATTTGGCTGGCCCTAACCATACCTTACCCACATCGGGGGCAGCCCGTTATGCCTCGGCCTTGGGGGTGGAAACGTTTATGAAACATTCAAGTTTAATTCAGTATTCGCCAACGGCTTTACAGAAAGTTGCCGGATTGATTCAGGTGTTGACTGATGCGGAGGGTTTACCCTCCCATGGTGACTCGGTACGACTCAGAACTCAACCTTAATCGTGAGTGATGGCTGTTAATTTTGACCAAAAAGCGAGACGCAAGCCCCTGGATTCAGACTCATGGATAAGTCGGTAGGGATTTTTAAATCCCGTGAAACGATTGCGTGGCTTTAGCCATAGTGATATAATCAAAACAAATCGTACTGGTAGTTGTTTTGAGCGTGTAGGGTGTCTTGATAGCACCATTGAAACGGTTCACAGATCTTCAAGAATCCCCCGGCTTCAGATGTGGGGAGTGTCAAGTCTTGCCTTTAGAATAGCGATTTGAAGCGGTAGGATTTTAAGGCGCGGTGATTTTCCAGTTGTTTAGAGGAGACGTTTTTGTGCTGAATACGATTTTGGTTGCTGTGGATGATTCACTAACTGCTAAGTTTGTGATTAAGGCCCTGGGTCAACTGCAATTGCAACCCACAACTAACGTGATCTTCTGCCATGTTATTCCAACGGTAGAATCAGATTTTGATCTGGTGGCGGATCGACCGCGTCCGAGTGCAGATGAGTTTCCCTATGGTAATTTGGAAAAGCAACTGCGGGTTTATCAGGATCAGTTAGATTGTGAAACTGAAATTGAGATCGTAGCGGGTGATCCCGCGGCGGAAATTATTCGTTTGGCTAATATATATAAGACGGATTTAATTATTATTGGGAATCGGGGATTAACGGGAGTAAAACGAATTCTGGAAGGGTCAGTGAGTTCTCAGGTGGTTTCGGAAGCAAATTGTTCGGTTTTGGTGGTTAAGGAAATTTAAGGTTAGTGGGAAGTTGCGATCGCTAATTTGATTTTAAGTATCAATTGATCTGATTTATCTGGGCGCATCAAGCCACCCATGGTTAGAAGTTTGGGGTTGGCTTTTTGGGCAACTTAATAATAGTAATAAGCCTAATTTTAAGTAAAGTTACCCAGTGTCACACTAAATATAGCGTAAAATAAGATTTCTGTCAATCCCTGTCACTAAATATGGAATTAGAGTACAGTGGTAAGGCGTCAATTCATTATAGCATTGGGTAAAAATATTGACTATGCAATCAACATCACCATCCCTTACTATCACCCCTAATAAAAATATTAAAGTCATTAAACGAGATGGTAGTCTGGCCCCATTAGATGTCTCTAAAATTCGAGAAGTCGTTAACTGGGCTTGTGAGGGAATGGAGGCGAATCCGATTACCCTAGAAGCGGGACTAACCACCCGACTGCGGCATGGTGTGACTACCCGAGAAATTCAGGATAATTTAATTAATTGCGCCTTAGAGTTATGCAGTCCCTCCGACCCAAACTGGCGTTATGTGGCGGGAAGACTACAGATTTGGAGTTTATGGAAAGATACCTTAGTCCGTCGGGGCTATGAATACGGCGACTATTGCAGAACGGTTCATAATAAAGTGGAACAGGGACAATATGACGTTCGGATTCTGACTTACACCGCCGAAGAACTTCAAGAGGCCGGAAGTTGGATTAATCCCGAATGGGACAAAGATTATGATTATGCTGGGGCAGTTTTGTTAAATAAACGCTATTTATTAACAGATGAATTACCCCAAGAAGCTCTATTAACCTGTGCGTTGCTATTAGCAATTGTAGAAAAACCAGAAAATCGGTTATTCTGGGCGAGAAAGTTTTATCAAGCGATCGCTCAACGTAAAGTTTCCTTAGCTACCCCAATTTTAGCAAATTTAAGGATTCCTCACGGCTCCCTGAGTAGCTGTTTTATTACGGCAATGGATGATAATTTGGAAAGCATTTTTGACACGATTAAAGATGCCGCCAGAATTTCTAAAAATGGCGGCGGTGTGGGCACAAATGTTAGCCGAGTGCGGTCAACTGGCAGTTGGGTGATGGGAAAACAAAACACCTCGGGGGGTGTGATTCCTTGGATTAAATTATTAAACGATACGGCGATCGCGGTAAATCAAGGTGGACGTCGGGCGGGGGCGATTACGGTGAGTTTAGATGTCTGGCATTTAGATGTTCCTGAATTTCTGGAAATGCAGACAGAAAATGGCGATCAACGTCGCAAAGCTTATGATATTTTCCCTCAATTAGTGATTCCTGATGAGTTCATGCGTCGGGTGATCAGTCGAGAAGATTGGACACTGGTTGACCCCTATGAAGTTAGGGAAAAACTGGGCATTGAATTAGCCACAACTTGGGGGGAATCCTTTGAAAGTGTATATCAAAAAATAGAAGCAAACTTAGATACGGAAATCACCCTTTATAAAAAGGTTAATGCTCGGGATTTATTTAAGTTAATCATGCGTTCCCAAGTAGAAACCGGAATGCCCTATTTATGGTTCAAAGATACCTCAAATCGGGCTAATCCTAATCAACATGAAGGCTATATTCCGGGGGGGAATTTGTGCCAAGAAAGTTGGTCGAATGTTAAACCCGGAGAAGAAGCCCACACTTGCAACTTGGATTCTTTAAATTTAGCTAATATTGAACGAGAAGAACTGCCAGAAGTCTGTGAAATTGCGGTGCGAATGTTAGATAATACCATTGAAATTACTAACACGCCCTTTGAAGCTAGTAAAAACCATAACCAAAAATATCGAACAATTGGGGTAGGGGCGATGGGATTAGCGGATTGGTTAGCCAAAAATCGCTTAACTTATAACCATTTAAACGAAATTAGTCATCTGTTTGAAGATATCGGTTTCTATTGTACTAAAACCTCAATGGAACTGGCAAAAGAACGGGGTTATTACCCAGCATTTAAAGGCAGTGCTTGGAGTCAAGGAAAGTTAATTGGGGCGAAACCCGTAGAGTGGTTTTTGCAACACGCGGCGCAGAAAGAACGTTGGCAACAATTGAGTTTAGATATTCAACAATATGGGATTCGTAATTCTCATATTACTGCGATCGCTCCTAACACATCCTCTTCTTTGGTGCAAGGATGTACCGCTAGTATTTTGCCCTGTTATAGTCGTTTTTTCTATGACAAATGGGCGAAGGGAACAGTTCCAATTGCTCCACCGTTTCTTCAGGATCATTTTTGGTTTTACCCGGAAAATAAAAGCCTAAATCAACAAATTGTTGTTAAGGCGGTGGCGACGGTTCAAAAGTGGATTGATACCGGAATTTCCATGGAATTAATGTTTAATTTGAATGAGGGAGTTTACTTTCCTGATGAACCCGATCGCGCTATCAAAGCTAAGGATATTTTTGATACCTTAATCTTAGCTTGGCAAGAAGGCTGTAAAGCGGTTTATTATGTCAGAACCGTGCAGCGTGATAGTTTCAAAGAAGCTGATGATGGTTGCGTTGCTTGTGCTAATTAAAGGCTAACAAGCTAACTTGATAAAACTATGTCATACTGGTGGGGGAAAGTTATCTTAAATTCCTTGATTTTACGAGTATGACCTTAGACTTTGCTTCATCCCCACCCCTGGACAAAAATGGGCGTAGAAAGCCCTTAACTATGCCCATAAATCCGATTTTCAATCCGAATGGAAATGATGATATTAATCATCGTTCTATTTGGTTTGGGGAAACCACAAATTTAATGCAATTAAATGATGTGCGTTATTCCTGGGCGGTGGGTTTGTATAAACAAATGCGCGAGAATTTCTGGGTTAATTAGGTAGCTCAGACTAAATCCCTTGAAAACGGTGAAACTCTGGATCTGTGAAAGAGAAATTTTTATTATCTATAAAAAATATCTCTTTCGGTGACAGACAATACCGTGCCAAGCTACTATTAAAAATAGTAGAAGGTGTAGAGACTAACCCTATAAGGGAGTAGGCTGTAAGCGATTGACAGTCGAAGCGGGGGACTCCTTTTTCTATTAAAAGGATGATGAGATAGTCCGATCCATAAGGTGACTTATGGCAGCTTAAATCAAGCGGGTTAGACTTAGCGAATCTAACTGAACACCAATGACCTGAAAAATTAGATATTACTCAGGATGTCGTGGATGTGCGATTCGTTTGACCTAAAATAAGCTGAAATGCTTATGGGACGGTTAGCCTAGCTGCTCAGGCAGTTAGTGACAACTGATTACATTTGTGGGTGAAACTCCGTGAGTTAAGTCCCACCCCTCAAGTGCTGAGGTGAAAGCATAACCCCTAGTTTGCTTGGTTAGCAACCAACAGGCTAAAGCGGGGTTAAAAGGTAGAACTACTGGTAGCCAAATCTGGTAACTATCGAGCAAGAAGTTCATGCGTAGCGCAAGCAAAGATGTGTCTGAACCATCGTTACATCTAATGGTGTAAAGGCTAAATCAGGAATAAATCCATTGAAAAATACGGTAAAAATCTGATTAACACCAAGCCAAAAGGCAAGGATAGGGCATAAGCGGTTGTCCACCCGACTTATAAGCACCCGCCCAATAAACCCGGTGGAAAGCATCACGCTAAAGACTTCAAACAAATATGTAATCGGAACGAAGTAACCCCTATATATCTCTGGAGAGGTCGAAATCCAGTAAGTAGCTAATGAACGATATATGGGGGAGGGATGGTATCAAAAGCGAATGCCCTTGGTAATGCAAGGGATATGCTGACAGATACTCGGTAATTCCAAAGAAATAGAACAAGTAGCAATATATATGTCTAAAACGCTGAATAAAAATCAGACGGTGGAATGGAACGAAATCAATTGGCGTAAAGCCGAGAGATTGACGTTCAAGTTGCAAAAGCGCATATTTCAAGCGAGTGAACGAGGCGATGTTAAAGCAGTTCGCAAACTTCAAAAGACCCTGATTAATTCCTGGTCAGCTAAATGTATTGCAGTCAGAAGGGTAACACAAGATAATCAAGGAAAAAATACGGCGGGTGTAGATGGTGTTAAGTCACTAACACCAAAGCAACGTATGAGCCTTATAGGACGATTAAAGTTAACAGGTAAGGTAAAACCTACTCGCAGAGTTAATATTCCCAAACCCGGCACAACTGAAACTCGTCCGTTAGGAATACCCACAATCAACGATCGTGCATTGCAAGCGTTAGTCAAACTAGCGTTAGAACCAGAATGGGAGGCGCTCTTTGAGCCAAACAGTTATGGTTTCAGACCAGGACGTTCCTGTCACGATGCGATTGAAGCAATATTTACCAGTATCAGCAAAAAAGCCAAATATGTTCTTGATGCTGATATATCAAAATGCTTTGACCGCATAAACCACAAAGCGTTACTCTCCAAAATACACACATACCCCACTTTAAGCCGATTAATTAAAAGATGGCTCAAAGCAGGGTACTGTGACGGAAAAGAACTTTTTCCTACATACTCAGGTACACCACAAGGAGGGATAATTTCACCCTTACTTGCAAATATTGCCCTACATGGTATGGAAGAAAGAGTTATGCAATATGCAGAAACTCTAAAAGGGAGTAAAGTAGCAAACCGCTCTGAACTTAGCCTAATCCGCTATGCTGATGACTTTGTAATAATCCACAAGGATATAAACGTTGTCAAAAAATGTCAAGAGATAATAGCTAACTGGTTAAGTGACATGGGATTGGAATTAAAACCAAGTAAGACAAAATTAACCCACACCCTCGATAAAATTGATGGAAATATTGGGTTTGATTTCTTAGGATTCCATATACAACAACACAGAGTAGGAAACTACAGAGGTGCTTATAGTTCATATGGAATACCACTAGGTTTTAAAACATTAATCACACCCTCTAAAGTCAAAATAAAAACACATCTTGCCAAAATAGCTGAAGTAATAGACACCCATAAAAATGCACCTCAAGCGGCTTTAATTAACAAGCTAAATCCAATTATCAGAGGTTGGTCAAACTATTACTCAACTAAAGTTAGCAAGGACACTTTCTCAAGAGTTGACCATCTAACTTATGACAAGCTAAGAGCTTGGGCAAAAACGAGGGGAAAAGGGAACATCAACAAAGACAAATACTGGAAAACAGTAGGCGACAAAAATTGGTGTTTCAGTACAGAAGATGGAATAGAACTAATCAAACACGCCAGTACGCCAATCATCAGGCATACAAAGGTTAAAGGTGAAGCTAGTCCATTTGACGGTAACTGGATTTATTGGAGTAAACGACAAGGCGAATATCCTGAAACTCCTAACAGAGTTTCTAAATTAATCAAAAAACAAAAGGGTATTTGTCCCCACTGTGGTTTGTATTTTTCAAGTACAGACATTGTAGAAGTTGACCACATCAAACCAACATCATTAAGTGGTAAAGACATCTATGATAATTTACAACTTCTACACAAACATTGCCACGACATAAAAACGGCTCATGATGGTTCTTTAACGAAAAGTAAGCAATTACCAATAATTGAGAATTATGACAAGAATCCGTTTTGAATCGTATCCATAACAAGGATGGAATTATCAAGGAGCCGTGTGAGGCGAAAGTTTCATGCACGGTTCTGAAGGAGAGGTCGGAGTGGTAACGCTCCTATCGACTCTAACTATGTTAACTTAACTCCCGATGAACGTTGGGCATTTGATGGAATTTTAAGTTATTTAACGTTCTTAGATTCCGTTCAAACCTGCAATATTCCTCATCTAAAAAGTTGTGTAACTGCCCCAGAAATTAGTCTTTGTATGGCAGAACAAACTTCTCAGGAGGCGATGCACAATCAGAGTTAATTGATAGCTCCTTTCGTCAGTAATGGCGATCGATCACTCCTTTAATTGCTGGAAAATCTCACTCGAATATTTTAAAATATACGATAGAGACAATCAGCAGCTAAGTGACCAAACAAGATAACTGCATTTTCGCTGATTAATAGCGGTCAAGAAGTTGGATTGGTCAAAAGTTCAACGACTAGCCAAAAGGCGTAGAGCCAAGCGGCTCGAAATGGGGAGCAACCCAATGGGTTGAAGATATAGTCTGATCCATAAGGTGACTTATGGCAGCTTGAATAAAGCGGGTTAGGATTAGCGAACCTAACTGAACACAATGTATCAATACATGATTGAAACGATTATTCCATCCGATCGGAGAACCTTTGTTTATGAGTTTTGGAAAACCGATAGTGTCTTACGCGATCGCTGTGAATTCATTGCCGGGATTTATCAACAATATATGGATAATCCCACCCTGGAAAATTACTTTATTTCCCTATTAGCAGACTATATGTTAGAAGGGATTTACTTCTATAATGGGTTTATCTACTTCTACAATTTAGCTTCCCGAATGTTGATGCCGGGATCTGCTGATATTTTCAAAATGATTAACCGTTAAATTCATAGCGGCTTTTCACGGTAACGTGAATCGAAAACCCCTCTAATTCAGGGAAACTCTCAATTGAGACAATCCTGAGCCAAGTAGAAAGATGAACTTTCCCCTGTCATTATATATTTATAAAAACATGGATTGATGCTTGGGAAGTTATTGATTCTAAAGGTGCAACGACTAAAGGCGATAAAAACTACACCTATGCGTGTAAGGATGCTTTATGAAAACAACCAAAGAAACCAGAACAGCTTTTTTGTCTGTCATTTTAGGTGATGGATGGATTACAAAAACTGGTTCTGCTAAAATTACTCATTGTTCCTCGCAGTTGGATTATTTACAGTGGAAGAGAAAATATCTTGTTTCTAAAGGTGTTGAGTGTGGAGCTATTAGACCATTTAATAATAGTGGTTTTCCTGCTTACCGTTTGTATATTAAAACAACATCCTATGGGAAACTATATAGGAAGGTTTTATATAAAGATGGATACAAGAATATTTATCGCCGGAAACTGCTTAATAAACTAAATCGAGAGCATCTGGCAATTTGGTACATGGATGATGGCGGGTTGTCCCATAAAAAGAGAAACGGGAAAATCCACGCTAATGAACTTTTTCTTAACACGCACACAACTAAAGAAAATAATCAAATTATAATTGATTATTTTTGTGATGTATGGGATATATCTTTTACCCAAGTTAAGAATAGAGGGCATTATAGAATCAGATGTGGAACGAAGGAAGCTAGAAAATTTTTAGCGGTTGTTCAAGAATATGTATCCCAAGTTCCGTGTATGATACATAAATTAAACATAAAGCTTTAGCCAGCCGAAAAGCGTAGTAGCAAGTGCTACGAAACGGGGGGCTTCCTATTAGGAAGATGATATAGTCTATTCTGAAAGGTGACTTTCAGCAGTTCTTCACCAGAACGGGCAAGGACTAACGACCCTTGTTGAATATTAAGGATGAACTTTCTCATGTTCGGTTATTCCAAAAATTAATTCCTGAAGCCATGGAAGTGTTTACCCACTCCGTTGATCAGATTTACGAAATGTTCAATACCGCCGTTGAACATGAATGTAAATGGACTAATCATATTGTCGGAAATAATATCTTAGGAATCACGGAATATAGTACGGAACAATACACCAAATATCTAGCCAATATTCGGTTACGTTCTATCGGTTTAGAGCCCCTTTATCCCGATAAAAAGTACAGTAAAAGTCCCTATACCCATTTAGAACGCTTCTCGGATACCAAAAAAGAAGCCCATACTAAAGCCAACTTCTTTGAAGCCAGCGTCACCAGTTATGTGATGTCTTCTGGGGTCAGTGGTTGGGACGAAATCTAACCTGTCGTAGAGACGTGCCATGGCGCGTCTCTCTGTTGTGGCTATTACATTTCTCTACCCCAATGCTAAAATTTATGTCACTATAGAAAAAATAGCTTTCTAATGGTTTTTGCTCGAACTCCGTATGAATACTATCCCTCCTCCAACCCCTGCTCTAATTCCGATAGAAAGACTCAAACATTTAATTAATCAATCGATTACCACCCTAGAAACCCTACTTCAAGATCCAGCAGTTTCTCCGACTGAACGAGCGAATATTGCCTTAAAAATATTAGAAATGTCGGGATGTTCTTCCGTTACTCCCCTGGAACTTCTACAATCTCCCTCCCTACTGGCTCCATCTGTAAGTTTTAACGCTTCTCCTATTTCCCAACCCTCTACAACAACCGTTGAACTTCTCCCATCTTCCGTCCCAATTGTAGCTGAGAATAATCTGGAAATTTTACCTGCTAATTATGTGCAGATTGAAAATTTTTTAAAACCTCAAGAACACAAAGAAGCATTGAAAATTGCTTTCAAACAACCGGATAAATTTGTAGGTTCAAAAACAACCACTCAAGCAAGTAATTATCGAAAATCTTCCATTCTCTATGCCACTCTATTCCCTGATTTCTATGAATTACTGCGTAAAAAATTAATTGCTACCATTCCTTCTGTTCTCACCCAGTTAAACCTTTCACCCTTTACCGTTTCTCAGGTGGAAATGCAATTAACCGCCCATAATGACGGGTGTTTTTATAAAATTCATAATGATTCGGGTAGTCCCGAAACTAATACTCGCGTAATTACTTATGTCTATTATTTTTATAGAGAACCTAAAAACTTTTCAGGGGGAAATTTAAGACTATATGCTACGGAATGGCAAAATGGTTATGCCTTGAATGAACGGGAATTTATTGATATTGAACCCCATAATAATAGTATTGTTTTTTTTGATAGTCGTTGCAAACATGAGGTCATGCCTGTCAGTTGTCCGTCCCAACGGTTTGAAGATGGACGCTTTACCCTCAATGGTTGGTTGCGTGCGGGTTAATTCAATATTTGCTCAAAGTTAAAAAAGCGATCGCCTGGTTTAAAGACTGACCGCTTTTTAACCCTTGATTGAAAATTGGATTAATCAGGAAAACAATTACATTGAACACCCTTCTGGAGTATAAAGGTTTAAATATTTTGCTGACATCCAGCCATAGGCTTTTTTATCATCACCTAACGGTTTTCCTAACCACCATAATTGCTGATTAAAGCAACATTCAATTAATTCTACACCAACATGATTAGGGATTTTATAAATTACATTATCAGAAACAACATGAGGAGATGAACGCACATTAAGATTGGTGTCCGTGGATAAATTCACGGTGGCAAATTCTCGATCAGAAAGCACAACTAAGCCATGGGGTTTATAGACATACCAAACCATACTTTTATCGTTGCCACTTCCTAAAGATGCAACTAATGTAAGTTTATAATGATCGGGGTTGTGATCCTCGTAGCTGCTTAGGATTAAGCGACTACCAACTGGAAAATTGATTTTTTGAGCCTCTGTTAAGGCTGAAGAATCAACAGGACGTAATTTTAACAGAGTTGTGTGAGTAATAATTAATCGCATTTTTATTCGGGGTATGATTTGATTGTGATTTCATCGGGTTTTATAAATTCATAATAGCATAAGCTGTTCAGCATTTAGACTATACAGCCTAGCAATCATTCCCATTATAACACGCCGGAAATCGGTAATTAGTATTGGTGGCTCATTAAAATTAGTTAAAAATGTCCTCTTCGAGGGGAAGCTGACGCGCATCTCCTAAAACTGGATTAATTTTTGCTTCAGAATAGGGAAGTTCCCGAATTAATTGGTAGAGTTTACAAGCGGTATGGTAAATCTGTTCTCTGGTTAAGTTATGATTTTCTGAGATATCTAATAGGATCACTAACCCATGAACAATAATACTCTCAAAATCTTCTAATTGATCATAGAGTTCACTCAAATTTTGTTGAAATTCTTCTATTGTCAGGGGTTGATGGTACTGGATATCAAAAAAGTTAGATATTTCCAGTATAATTTCTAATTTCTGGGTTACGGATGTAATGATCTGTTCTCGTTTCTGTTGTGTTAAGTTGATCAATTGATAGGTACGACTTAAAATCCAGGCTGCGGGATTAAGTTCACATCCAAATGCTTTTAAGCCTAAACACCCAGCTTCATAAACTACAGTTCCACTTCCAAGAAAGGGATCTAAAATTGTGGCGGTTTTGGGAGCATAGGCAAAAATTAGATTTTCCACTAATTGAGGAGCAAATTGTCCACGCCAGTTAAACAGGTTAGACCGAGTTTTGTCCTCAATATCCAGAATATCTTGGGGTAAACTGATATTGAATTCTTTGACATTCTGACTCAAAAATTTTTCTCGGAGTCGGTTGTCTAAAAACAGGCGATTTGCCATATTAAAATATAATGGAATTACTCAAGGATTACAATAGAATACCCCATATCAGAAATTTATCTCAGATAATATGCACACTATTATAATTTTGTCAATAGCAATTACAAATATTTATACTCCGTAATAATCAGAAATGTTCTTCAAGGGGGATTAGGAAGGATAATTTGGGCAGATATTATCCCTAAATTCACAGTTTAATTAGCTAAATTCACAATAAATTGAGACTTGTAGCCACTCTCGCTGATTTTTTACACAAAAAAACCATTATAGTATTTTGAGAAAGATTTTATCTCACCCACCTCATCCTGTCAACCCCCTGATTTTTCGTCAAAAATATGAGAATAATTCTCAATAATTTGGCGGTTTACAGTTGTTTACAATTCCGAATGTTTTAAATTTTAAAATCATCTGTACAGATTTATTATTTTTACTTATTGTTTTTTCCTTGGGCATGGGAGATAATAGAGTTAAAAATAATAGTGGATAATTGAATGTCCGTTTCAAGCTAAAGTAAGAGACGTTGCTCAAGCGGTAAGCATGATTGAAGTTGAAAAGTTGTGTAAAACCTACGGTTCTACTGTAGCGCTGCGGGATGTTTCCTTTGCGGTGGAACCTGGGGCAATCTTGGGATTTTTGGGGCCAAATGGGGCGGGAAAAACCACCACCCTGCGAATTTTAGCGGCCTATCTTCCGGCTACCAGTGGAACTGCGAGAATTGCCGGGTTTGATGTGCATGAAAAATCCATGGATGTGCGACAACGGATTGGTTATTTGCCGGAAAATCCGCCACTGTATCCCGATATGAGTGTGGAAAGTTATTTGTATTTTGTGGCACAAATTAAACAAGTATCGGCGGGCGATCGCCAAACCAACGTAGAAACGGCGATCAGAAAATGTGGATTATTGGAAAGGCGAAAATTCCTAATTAGAAAATTATCGAAAGGCTACCGTCAACGAGTAGGAATTGCTCAAGCTATTGTCCATGATCCGCCTGTAATTGTATTAGATGAACCGACGGTAGGGTTAGACCCGCGACAAATTATTGAAGTGCGGAATTTAATTAAGAGTTTAGCCGGGAGTCATACGATTATTTTGTCAACCCATATTCTACCGGAAGTTAGTATGACCTGTAGCCAAGTGGCGATTATTAACCGAGGTGAAATTGTGGCAACGGGGACACCGGAAACCCTGATGGAACAGTTGACGGGAGGTTCGGGATATGAAGTAGAACTCGACGGAGAAATAGAGGAGGAGAAATTGGTCGGGTTGAAACAGATATCGGGGGTAAAAGTTATTGAAAAAGTTGGTAATTTAGGGGATTTGAACCGAGGGATATGGCGGTTTGGTTGTGAACTAGATCAAGAACCTGCACCGGAAATTTTAGCGATGTTATTGGCATCGGATTTGAAAGTGTATGAACTGCGGCGGACTCGTGCAAGTTTGGAAGATGTATTTTTAGAGTTAACTACCCAAACTCAGCCTGAAAAAACCGAGTTGTTCACAACAACAGATTCCCAGACTGTAGAGGATATGGAAACAGAGAAAAATATTAGTTCAGAATTGGGGAATGAGGAATCTAAAAATATAGAAGATCCTGATTCTCAACCTAAAAATTCAACATTAGATCGGGAGGAGGAATAATTGTGTTAATAATTTTGAACAATATTATGGCAATTTATCGCAAGGAATTACAGGGATATTTTGCCTCTCCATTGGCCTATGCTATTGCGGGAGTTTTTTGGCTAATTACCGGATACTTTTTCATAGCAATTTTATTAGGGCCAGAAGGGTTAATTCAACAGGTTGCCTACCGAGATCAGATGGGAATGACTGACCCCCCGATTGATTTACCTTATGAATTTTTACAAGTATATTTGCGTTTGATTGGAACCTTATCGTTATTTGTGTTACCGATGTTGTCGATGGGGTTATATGCAGAAGAACGAAAACTGGGAACTTTGGAATTGTTAGCCACTTCTCCGATAACGAATTGGGTGATCGCCACGGGAAAATTATTAGGGGTGCTGACGTTTTATATAACTATGATTTTACCCTTAATGGGATTACAGGTATTAGCCTTCAGCGCTTCTAAACCTCCGGTTTCTCCGGGTTTGTTTTTATTAGCTCATTTGGGGTTAATTTTATTGGCGGCGGGAATTTTATCCCTGGGAATGTTTATTTCTTCTCTAACCGATAGTACAATTTTGGCGGCGGTATTTACCTTTGCTTTAGTTTTATTTCTCTGGGTAATTGACTTAATTGGTGGAAGTCTGGGAGGAGTATTAGGAGAGGGGTTAAAACAATTATCTCTAATTTCTAGTTATACTAACTTTATCCGAGGAATTGTGGATAGTAGTAGTATAGTCCTGTTAGCCAGTTATATTATTTTAGGAGTATTTCTAACAGCACAGTCCATTGATGCTTTACGTTTCCAACGTTCTTAATAATATGATCAAAACCCAATTTAAACTCAATCGTCAATTTATACAATTCCTATTTTTCCTTGGCCCTAGTTTGATCGTCATGGGATTATCTGCGGGGGTCGTGATTGGCAGTTGGGAACCAATTACTTTAATCTTAATTATTACTGGAGTTGTAATTTTAGGATTATGGTTTTTATTCCAAGCCTATTTTAAACCCCAAGATCAGTCTCAAACTCCCTACGGTCGTCGCCGAGCTACCCAAGCTGGAACTAATGCTTTAGCATCTACGGTTTCTGTATTCCTAATTTTAGGATTAATTAATTTTGTCACAATTAGAAATAACTTCCGCATTGATTTAACCGAAAATCAACAATTTACCCTATCTCCCCAAACCCAAAACCTAGTTAAAACCTTTGAACAACCGCTAAAAGTTTGGGTTTTTGACCGAGGGAAAAATCCCCAAATTCAAGAATTATTAGCCAACTATCAACGCCTGGGCGGTAAAAATTTTCAGTATGAATTTATCGACCCCCAAGCTCAACCCGGACTGGCGCAACAATTTGGGGTGAAAGAGTTTGGCGAAATCTATTTAGAATCAGGAAAAAAACGACAACGGGTAAGAAAAGAAGCCTTAGAACCCTTAACCGAATTAAAACTGACCAATAATATTGCACAATTATTCAGTAACCGGACTCCAAAAGTTTATTTTATCGAAGGTCATGGAGAACGACCGTTAACCGAGGGACAGGGAGGATTATCGGAGGCGATCAAAAGTTTAACTGAAAAGAATTTCATCGCCGAACCGTTAAATTTAGCCGAACAAACTGCTGTTCCCTCGGATGCAGATGTGATTATCCTGGCTAGTCCCCAACGTAAATTATTTGAAGGAGAAGTTAAGGCCTTAGAAACCTATTTAGATCAAGGTGGTAGTGTTTTATTATTATTAGACCCGCAAACGAATCATGGTTTAGATGGACTCCTAGAAAAATGGGGGGTTAAAGTTGATCCGCGTCTGGCTATTGATGGGTCAGGGGGTGGCCGTTTAGTTGGTTTGGGGCCGACCGTTCCGATTGTGCGAGAATATGGTAAACATCCGATTACCCAGGATTTTGGGAATGGAATTTCGATTTATCCCTACGCCAGTCCGGTGGAAACCCGCACTATTGATGGGATTACCGAGATTCCGTTAATTTGGACAAATGATCAAACCTGGGCGGAAAGCGATCTCAAAAGTCCTGAACTCAAACTTAACCCTGAAGTAGACCGAGCCGGCCCCCTATCCCTAGGAGTTGCCTTGAGTCGCCCCCAGAAACAGGCTGAAAAGTCGCAAACTAAACCCTCACCCAGCCCCTCTCCAGAGAAATCCGAAGCCCGGTTAGTGGTGTTCGGAAATTCCCAATTTGCCACTAATGGCTGGTTTGGTCAGCAACTGAATGCCGATGTGTTTCTCAATTCTGTGAGTTGGTTGAGTCAGTCTGACCAAGAGACTTTATCTATTCGTCCGAAATTAGCCACCAGTCGCCGAATTGCCATGACCCCACTTTTAGGACAAACTTTGAGTTGGTTGGCGTTATTGGTTTTACCGATATTTGGGTTTGGGATGGCGGTGTTTGTGTGGTGGAAAAGACGTTAGTTGGAATTGGTATTTTTACGCGGGGGAGGCTTGATTTAACCACAAAGACACAAAGACACCAAGAATACAAAAAAACAGCCAAAAGTCTTGACTCTATAACAAAATTACCTATCACGGATTTAAGATGATTACGCAGATTAACACAGATTAAAATCCGTGAAATCAGTGAAATCCTTTTAAATCCGTGATCACTATTACCTCTTACCCATTACCCATTACCTATTATGACATTTTCAACTATTCCTTTAATTGGGTTACGCGCTGACCATTTCCGTCATCCTTTGGATTTACAATCTACGAATACCTTGAAACAATTTCCGGGTTTAGATATATTAGTGCGGCAATTATTAGGGGGTCTGGGAGAACAGTTTTTTTATTTAGAAAATATTGCTTCTAGTATTTTGGTGAGTGACCAACAATTACCTAATTTGCATCAATTATTATTAGATGCTTGCAAAATATTAGATTTAGAACCTCCTCAACTGTATATTCGCCAAAATCCTGTTCCCAATGCCTATACCTTTGCCATGCGGGGAAAACAGCCCTTTATTGTGATTCATACCTCCCTAATTGAATTATTAACTCCAGATGAAATTCAAGCGGTGATTGCCCATGAGTTGGGACATTTAAAGTGTGAACATGGGGTTTATTTAACCCTGGCGAATTTAGTGGTACTAGCCGCTAATCAATTATCCCCCTGGGGAACAATGTTAACCCAGGGTTTACAAACTCAGTTAATGGAATGGGTGCGCTGTGCAGAATTTACTTGCGATCGGGCGGCATTATTGGCCACTCAAGATCCCAGAATTGTGATGTCGGTATTAATGAAATTATCGGGAGGCTCTCCCAGTTTAGCCCCCCAACTCAACTTAGATGCCTTTGTAGCCCAAGCTCGGACGTATGATCAAATTAGTAGTACGGAACTCGGAGAACTGCTTAAACAAGCCCAAACCGCCCAATTAAGCCATCCTCTCCCTGTGCTACGGGCGAGGGAAATTGATCGCTGGTCGAGTAGTTCAAATTATCAGGACTTGCTAAAAAGAAAGTTTATGGTGTATGATGGTGAAGCCAACCGAAAGGGCGGGTGGCGGAATTGGTAGACGCACCGCACTCAAAATGCGGCGGCTTCGGTCATAAGAGTTCAAGTCTCTTCCCGCCCACTTCTAAGCCTTAAAGAGCTTCACTCGCGTAGTAAGCCCTTTAGGGCTTTATCATTATTTCAAGGTTTCTGTATCCCAATCACCCCATATTAAAATTCTTTAAAATGGACATAACCCTGAACCTCGGTGAATTAGCACCGGATTTTGTTCTACCCGATAGCGATGGTAACCCTGTCCGTCTCAGTGATTTTCGGGGGAAACCGGTGGTTTTATATTTTTATCCGAGGGATAATACCCCTGGATGTACAAAGGAAGCCTGTGGGTTTCGGGATAATTACGGAGAATACCAAGAAAAAAATATAATTGTTCTAGGGGTAAGTACGGATAACCAGGTTGCTCATCGTAAATTTATTAGTAAATATCAGTTACCCTTTCCTCTATTAGTTGATGAAGGGGGGGAAGTAGCAACCGAATATGGCAGTTACGGACTGAAAAAATTTATGGGGAAAGAATTTATGGGGATATTTCGTCATACTTTTGTGATTGATGCTCAGGGTCGCATAGAAGCAATTTATCGGAAAGTTAAACCGGAAACCCATAGCCTAGAAATCCTGCAAACTCTTGAGAAACCATAGAATTTTCCTGATTTTGTACTTATGATAGGGATAGGCTAATTAGTAACAAAAACTCAAAACCTGTCTATTTTTTTAATTAGAGGAGAAAAAACACTTTGGTAGTATCCTTTGCCAAATATGTTTGGAATTTTGGACAAACGGTATTAGGAATTATTTTTCGTCATCCTATCCCTGGAACCAGTATTATTCCAATTCTACCTGATGGCAAAATTGTGCTGGTGCGCCGTCGAGATAATGGGAAATGGGCTTTACCCGGGGGCATGGTAGACTGGGGTGAAGATATCCCCACCACTATTAAAAGAGAACTGGCAGAGGAAACTGGGTTAGAATTGGTTAAGATTCGCCGTTTGGCGGGTGTCTATTCTGCGCCTGATCGAGATCCGCGAGTCCATTCCATTTGTGTTGTCGTAGAAGCGGATGTTCAAGGTAACTTTCAAGTTCAGGACATCCAGGAAATTACGGAGGTTAAAGCCTTTTCTGTTACATCCCTCCCCTCCGATTTTAGCCATGACTGTGAACGACATCTTCAGGACTATTTACAGGGTTTAACGACCCTAGCGTAAGGTTTTGTCCACAATATTAAAAATTTAGGATGTATCAATTATTTCATCACTTCCGAATTCAAGTGTCCCAGGGACAGATTTTCTGGTGTGAAGTCGGTGATGGCCCGGCAATTATTTTTCTGCATGGGTCTTGGACGGATAGCAGTCAGTGGGTACCGTTGATGCAGCATTTAAGTCTGGATCACCATTGTTTTGCACCGGATACTTTGGGATCTGGAGAGTCTCGACCGTTTACAAAAATTCACCCTTCTATTAATTTAGAAGTTGAGTGTTTAGCGGAATATATTCAAACCCTCAAAATTGAAGAAGTCTGTTTAGTAGGTAATGGGTTGGGAGCTTGGATAGCAACCAGTTATGCCTTGAAATATCCCCAAGTGGTTAAGGGTTTAGTGGTTATTGCCCCGGAGGGAATAACCTTTAAAAACTATAAAAAAGAATGGGGATGGAAACGACAATTATCGGCTTATTTTTCTCCGTTATTTTTGTTTTTGAAACTGATTTATCCCCTAGGGTTTCTATTCGGACAAGGAAAAAAAATTCAGGCTTGGTTTAGCGATCGCCAAATTCTGTTGGAGTGGCCTGTTGCCAGTCAACTGTTGTACCGTCGTCGCTGGGCAGAAATTCAGGCAGAAATGTTGAATCAACCTCTGGAGTCGTTGAAATTACCCACTTTGGTCTTACAAGGAGATGAGGATACCGCCACCGCCTTGAACCAGAGTAAAACTTTCTCCGAAATCGCACCGATGACTCAATATCATATAATTGAGGGCGGGAAACCGAATTTACCCTTGCAAATGCCAGAAGTTATCGCCCAATATATTCGGGAATTTATTACCCATCAGGTTCAGTTTTCAGAGCCGCCATCCCCCGAAATATTAGATCAGGATCAGCCACAGGATGAATACCCCTATCAGGAAACCGCTTGGTGAAGTAGGACAGTAATAAATTGCGATCGCCTCCAGTGATCACTATCGCCCCATGGGGATATTGTGTTTGCCAGGCTTCGATAAAATCCCGCACTCCGGCCAACAGGGTATAAATAATTCCGCTCTGAATTGCCTCTGAGGTTCCCGTAGCCCAGCGTGGCGGTAGATGGGGAGGGAATTCAACCCTCGGTAGGGTGGCGGTTTTCTGAGCCAAGGAAGACCGTTGTAGCCCTAAACCGGGTAAGATAGCTCCTCCCACTAGCCGTTGATCGGCGTCGGCGGCGGTGAAGGTTAGGGCTGTTCCCGCATCAATTACTAAAATTGGCCATCCATAGTGTGTTCCTGCTCCTAATACCGCTAAGGCGCGATCAATGCCTAGGGTTGAGTACATTCCGTTCAGGGGAATATCAGCTAAGGTCAAAACCCGAACTTGGGGGAATCTGGCCCAATATTGGGTGGGTTCGCAGACCACGGAAGCAACGATTAAAGGTAAATCATCTTTTAGGGTTGGGGGTGGTTCGGTATTGTCCTCATCCCAAGTCTCTAATACCGTTTGACCGCATAACTTAGCCCAATGGCGTCGAGAATTTCCTAGCATCAATCCTAACCAGAGACGATTTCGGAATGAGTATAATTGAGGGGATTCACACATCTATCTTTAGGAATACTTCCAATTTTATGAACAATATTGTATACATTTTTATGTCTATGCTTGATTTAGATTCTCCATACTGTTCATTACCTAAAAATTCTATTTTTAGCAATTCTGAAAACTTATCATCAGTTACTTCCTCCAAAGAAAATCCAGAAGTACACCGGATGCAGTTTTATGATCTAGTTCATCAGATTAATAAAGAGATTATTAGTACATTGGATTTAGATCGGGTATTAAGTTCTGCTTGTCAACATTTAGGTAAAATTATTAACTGTAGTCGAGTTAGTATTTTAGTTAAAGAATCCCATTCTGATCAAGAATTTACCACCAGAAATGAATATAATCAAGGAGAATATTCATGTCAATTAGGGATTAAACTCAATGTCAATGATAACCCCCATTTACAAGCATTATTATCTCAATCTCAACCTTTAGCGGTAACAAAATTTAAAGAATTTCCGGGTTTTGATCAGACGACCAAAGCCTTAATTGAGCAATTAGACATTCAATCAATGTTAGCGGTTGCGGTGCGTTATCAAGGTGAAATCAAAGGGATTATTGGGCTGCATCAATGCGATCATGAGCGAGAATGGCAAGACTGGGAAATTCAACTTTTAGAGGGTATTGCTTCCCCCTTAGCGATCGCAATTCATCACGCCCAACTCTATCAAGAAAGCCGTGCTAAAGGGGAACAAGAAGCATTATTAAGATTAGTTATTAACCAAATTAGAAGTAGTTTAGATCTGACGGCAATTTTAAACACCGCAGTTGAGGGAGTTCGGCAAGTTCTAAATACAGATCGAGTGGTGATTTATCAGTTTATTAATGGCTGGGAAGGAGAAATCAAAGTCGAGAATTATCGCATCCCTTGGCCATCAATTTTTGGAGATAAAATTACCGATAATTGTTTTCCCGAACAACATGGACAACTATACAAAAATGGACGAGTACGGGCGATTAATGATATTCATAAATCCGATTTAGATCCCTGTCATCTGAATTTTTTGGATATGTTACAAGTTCGAGCCAATTTAATTGTCCCAATTATCATGGGAGCAGAAATAGAAGATCACCAACCTGAAATAGATGGTCAACTTTGGGGATTATTAATTGCCCATGAATGTAGTAATCCTCGTGGTTGGAAAACTTGGGAAATTGATGGCTTAAAACAACTGGCTGATCAATTAGCGATCGCGATTAAACAAGCCCAACTTTATACCCAAGTTCAAGAAACCGCTTGCCAATATCAACTCCAAACCCAAGAGTTGCAAGCCACCTTAGAAGAATTAAAAAATACTCAAATTCAATTAATTCAAAGTGAAAAATTATCAAGTTTAGGTGAAATGGTAGCCGGAATTGCCCATGAAATTAATAATCCCAATAATTTTATATATGCTAATATTTCCCACGCCAGAAACTACGTTCAAAACTTGCTAGAAGTCTTGAATAAATGTCGAGAGTTTAGCCCAGAAGTGGGAGATTTTTTAAATCAAATGGGTGAGGAAGTAGAACTCGATTTTATTCAAGAGGACTTTCCCCTGTTAATTGATTCTATGGAACAGGGAAGTGTGAGAATTCGTTCTATTGTTGATAGTTTAAAAGATTTCTCCCATTTAAACGAATCCGAATGGAAATCCGTTGATTTAACTGAAGGTTTAGAAAGTAGTTTGACCTTGTTAGAACATCGAATGACTCAAATTAAAATCAATAAAAATTATCAAACCATTCCCAAAGTTAATTGTTTCCCTAGTCAAATTAATCAAGTCTTTTTCCAAGTTTTAAGTAATGCCATTGATGCGGTTAAATCTAATCCAAAACAGGGAGAAGTTACTTTAACAACTGAAGATCACAGTCCAGATTTTATCAGAATTACAATTCAAGATAATGGACTAGGAATTCCAGATGAAATTAAATCTCGAATTTTTGATCCATTCTTTACGACAAAACCCGTAGGCCAAGGGACAGGAATGGGACTGGCGATTTGTTATCAAGTCATTGTTAAAGCCCATGGTGGCAAATTGGAATTTAAGACTCAACAGAAAAACGGCACAGAATTTATGATTGAGATTCCTTGTTAATAAAATGATACTATAGAAAGAATTTTCCATCAGAGCTAACCATGAACCATCTTAAATATTACATTGGGAATAAGCTGTTAAGTATCTAAATAGGGTATAACGAAAAACTAAGTTTAGAAAAATCAATAAAAAGATGCCTGCTAAAAATCACTTAAATATTCTTGATAATGCAAGTTTTCACAAAAAAGAAGAATACCTAGAAAATAATTTAATTCTTCTTTTTTTTGTCTTTGTGTTTTCGTCTTTCTGGTCGCTTTAAATCTATTAAAGTCGTTTAAAAACTAATACACCATTCTTTTGATAGGACAATTTAAAATTGGGTTTTGCTTTTAATTGAGTTGCATATTTTTCCCCTAAATCTTTTGTATCGGGCCAAGGATGACGTAAATTTAAAATCACATAATCAAATTCTCTTAAATTAAAGTCTGGTGACACTTGATTGAGTAATTTAATAGTTTTACGATGGGTAAAATGGGGTGCAAGTCTGTTATCGGTCAAAACTCCACCTTTAGTGTGAATTTGGCTGACAGCTTTTTGGGTTGCTGACCAATTATTAATTCGAGTAAAATAGCCTAAAACTTGTGTATGATCTGCCCATAATAAGAATACTAAAATTGACCAAAGTATGATCCATTTCGGTAGTTTTTGATGGGGAATTGTGAATAGATGAGAAGAAGACCCCCGCCGTCCATCCCTTAGTAATGGGGGGTGAGAAGATACATTTTCACCCAGTTCTTTTCCCCCCATTAGCAAGGGGGGGCTAGGGGGGGTCTGAAATTTATTCCATAAACCCCATAAACTATTAGCAAGTCCTGGCTTTTCTACTGCTAAAGTTTCTATCATCACTAATAATAAAAAAGGTAATGCCGGGAGAGAATATTGATAAATTAAACTGCGTTGCATCGGGTCAATAGATAATATATTGAGTAATAAAGTTGGAATGGCGGGAACTAATACGATAAACTTTTGAGGATTTAACCACCAAATCACCGCGACACTAAACTCCAAGAAATAAACTAAAGTATTGATAGATAATAATTTTCCTAAAATCAATTTAGGTTTAATAATTGTATTGAAAATTACCCCTAAAACCGAATCCCCTAAATAATCATATCGAGATACTCCGGCGGCTTCTTGACCACTATAAAAAGGAATCATAACCTGAGTTGCAATTAAAAACCAAGTGATTCCTAACGCTATTGCTATCATTCCATAAAAACGACGTTGTTCAAAAAAGATCAACCAAAATCCAATAGCAATTACGGTTAATGCGAAAACGGCTTTACAGGCTAATATCCAAATAATTGCTATAGTAAACCAGATAATTTTTTTCTGTTTTGTTGCTAAAATTGCTCCAAAAATTGCTGGGATTGCTAAAACATCGGGGTGGAAATCAAATAAATTAATATTAAAAATTTCAGGATAGAGTAAATAGGCGATCGCAACGGCTAAACTTAATCGTTGATTTAATCCAGCTAATTGAGCTAATTTCCAAGTTAATCCAGTCGCAGATCCCAAACAAATTGCTTGCACTAAAAATAACCAATAAACACTTGGATAAATTTTGTATAATAATGCTAAAGGATAAATTGCGATCGCTCCATGATCTCCCAAAAAATGAAAACCCAAAAATGAAGAAATGGGTTGTCTTCCTATACTAATTAAGTATATAATTTGATCATAAATTCCTAAATCATAGGCAGTAGACTGAAATAAAAAGTGACGTAAACTACTATAGAAAAATAAAATAAATGTGCCAATTGCCATAACTTTCCAGATAGAAATGGAAAATAGGCTCTTAGTCTCTATCGGTGCTGAAGGTTCAGAATGGTCTGGGTGGGTTTGCATTTTGTTCATTACTCACAACGAAGTTCAGTCTACCTGAGAGTGAATCTTCTGAACAGTAGAATCTTTGATTATATCTCAATCTTTTAATTCCTAGATAATATCCCTAACTCGATTTGAGCAGGAATTGGGAAATTGGGATCAACCATCGTACTATGGTTATATCAAATACTTGTTAAGAAAAGATGAAAGCAATTACACTTCTGGGTTCTACAGGTTCCATCGGGACTCAAACCTTAGACATTGTAGCAGAATATCCCGAACAGTTTTCGATTGTGGGACTCTCTGCCGGAAGCAATATTAACCTATTAGCCCAACAAATTCGCGCCTTTAACCCCAGTATTGTCGCCATTTCCAATCCTGACCAGTTACCCGAATTAAAAGCCCTGATTACTGATATTAACCCCCAACCAATTTTACTCGCGGGAGAGGAAGGAATTATCGAAGTTGCACGCTATGGGGACTCGGAAGCAGTAGTTACCGGAATCGTCGGTTGTGCAGGTTTATTACCTACAATTGCCGCCATTGAAGCCGGAAAAGATATCGCCCTAGCTAATAAAGAAACCTTAATTGCTGGGGGGCCTGTTGTCAATCCTTTAATCAAAAAACATGGGGTAAAATTATTACCTGCGGACTCGGAACATTCAGCAATTTTTCAATGTTTACAAGGAGTTCCCCAAGCGGGATTAAGACGAATTATTTTAACAGCTTCTGGGGGTGCTTTTAGAGATTTGCCTGTGGAAAAATTAAAGGAAGTAACCGTTGCTGATGCCATTACCCATCCTAACTGGTCAATGGGCAAAAAAATCACCGTTGATTCAGCCACAATGATGAACAAAGGTTTAGAAGTGATTGAAGCGCATTTCTTGTTTGGATTGGATTATAATGATATCGAAATTGTGATTCATCCCCAGAGTATTATTCACTCTTTAATTGAGCTACAAGATACCTCCGTTTTAGCCCAATTGGGTTGGCCAGATATGCGTTTACCAATTTTATATGCCATGTCTTGGCCGGAAAGAATTTATACAAATTGGCAACGTTTGGATTTAGTTAAAGCGGGGAATCTAACCTTTAAAGAACCGGATGATCAAAAATATCCTTGTATGTCTTTAGCCTATGCTGCCGGCAGGGCTGGGGGTTCGATGCCTGCGGTTTTAAATGCAGCAAATGAACAAGCAGTTGCTTTATTTTTAGAAGAAAAAATTGCATTTTTAGATATTCCCAAGGTCATAGAACTAACTTGCGATCGTCATCAAATTGATAATCGTCAATATCCAACTTTAGAAGATATTATAGAGTCAGACCGTTGGGCAAGACAAGAAGTTATTTCAGCTTCTAAAAAACTTCATCAAAAAATAGCGGTTTAAGTTGTAAAAAAACGACTAATAAACTTAAATTTGAATGGATTTATAAATTGGCTGAGACTTCAAAAATCCTAGGGTTGGGGCGGGCTTCAACCCTAATTAGGATCTCCATTTGGTTGAGAATGACTAGAAGTAGACATTAGCTCATAACCTCATTAATTTCAGATGGGTGGATTGTCAATCAGAGTCTAAAAAGTAAATTTTCCTTTCGGGACTTCACTTATTTAAGTGCATCTGGGCGAAGATCCCAAATTCTATCATACAAAATTAACAAAATGGTGTAGTCTCCACCTTGCAGAATCGCTTCGCTTCTTAGGCATACCCCCTGATTCAGCAACGCCCAATATCCATATATATGTGTCTGCGTATGTCCAAGATTAGACCGTTGACCCTTGTATCGGACAAAAACAATTAAATCCTGATGCCATCATTTGTTCCCTAGGCGAGTCAATCCCAGAGACAAAAAGCTGAACCCTTTATACAGATAGGATTTGGCAGGCATAAAAAAATATTTTCTCAAAATGGTTGACATCTTCGAGAAAGACTGATAGATTTATAAAAGTGTCGAAAAACAAAGACACACCGAACCTGGACAACTAAAGAGTTTGAAAGCCAAGTTAAAACATTTTATTCTCGTCAAAACAGAATTTAGAGCTTAACCAGGGAGTTTAACACAAACTTTCTGAAAAAGCAAAAAATTCTAAAACTTTGAGAAACAAGTTTTAGAGCCAAAACAACAGATTCTTCAAAACGGAGAGTTTGATCCTGGCTCAGGATGAACGCTGGCGGTCTGCTTAACACATGCAAGTCGAACGGAATCCTTAGGGATTTAGTGGCGGACGGGTGAGTAACACGTAAGAACCTGCCTCTAGGACGGGGACAACAGTTGGAAACGACTGCTAAACCCGGATGAGCCGAAAGGTAAAAGATTAATCGCCTAGAGAGGGGCTTGCGTCTGATTAGCTAGTTGGTGAGGTAAGAGCCCACCAAGGCGACGATCAGTAGCTGGTCTGAGAGGATGATCAGCCACACTGGGACTGAGACACGGCCCAGACTCCTACGGGAGGCAGCAGTGGGGAATTTTCCGCAATGGGCGAAAGCCTGACGGAGCAAGACCGCGTGGGGGAGGAAGGTTCTTGGATTGTCAACCCCTTTTCTCAGGGAAGAACACAATGACGGTACCTGAGGAAAAAGCATCGGCTAACTCCGTGCCAGCAGCCGCGGTAATACGGGGGATGCAAGCGTTATCCGGAATGATTGGGCGTAAAGAGTCCGTAGGTAGTCATCCAAGTCTGCTGTTAAAGAGCGAGGCTTAACCTCGTAAAGGCAGTGGAAACTGGAAGACTAGAGTGTAGTAGGGGCAGAGGGAATTCCTGGTGTAGCGGTGAAATGCGTAGAGATCAGGAAGAACACCGGTGGCGAAGGCGCTCTGCTGGGCTATAACTGACACTGAGGGACGAAAGCTAGGGGAGCGAATGGGATTAGATACCCCAGTAGTCCTAGCGGTAAACGATGGAAACTAGGTGTGGCCTGTATCGACCCGGGCCGTGCCGAAGCAAACGCGTTAAGTTTCCCGCCTGGGGAGTACGCACGCAAGTGTGAAACTCAAAGGAATTGACGGGGGCCCGCACAAGCGGTGGAGTATGTGGTTTAATTCGATGCAACGCGAAGAACCTTACCAGGACTTGACATCTCTGGAATCTCCTTGAAAGGGGAGAGTGCCGTAAGGAACCAGAAGACAGGTGCTGCATGGCTGTCGTCAGCTCGTGTCGTGAGATGTTGGGTTAAGTCCCGCAACGAGCGCAACCCTCGTCGTTAGTTGCCATCATTAAGTTGGGAACTCTAGCGAGACTGCCGGTGACAAACCGGAGGAAGGTGAGGATGACGTCAAGTCAGCATGGCCCTTACGTCCTGGGCGACACACGTACTACAATGCGAGGGACACAGAGCAGCCAACCCGCGAGGGAGAGCGAATCTCACAAACCCTGGCACAGTTCAGATTGCAGGCTGCAACTCGCCTGCATGAAGGAGGAATCGCTAGTAATCGCAGGTCAGCATACTGCGGTGAATCCGTTCCCGGGCCTTGTACACACCGCCCGTCACACCATGGAAGTGAGCCACGCCCGAAGTCATTACTCTAACCCTTTCGGGGGAGGAGGGTGCCGAAGGCGGGGTTGATGACTGGGGTGAAGTCGTAACAAGGTAGCCGTACCGGAAGGTGTGGCTGGATCACCTCCTTTTAGGGAGACCTACTTTTGATGAGAGTGCCAAATCCAACAAAAATAGCACCATCAAAAGTCATCCCAGGTCGTTACGAGAAAAATGAAAAACACAACAACAGCTTTCAAACTCGGAAGTCCGGTTCAAAACCTAGGACAATTCAGCACCTAGCTTCAATCAAAAAGAAGCCAGAATGCTGGACTAACAAGTCCAGACAGAACCTTGAAAATTGCAGAGAAACAAAAACTGGCAGTAGTTCGTAGTTAGAACTCCCAGCCGCAGGAAAGGAAACTGACCTACAGTTGAGAGAACTAACCAAACAAGAACAGAAAATCTCTAAAAAAGAGAAAGTGGTCAAGATAGAAAGGGCTGACGGTGGAAACCTTGGCACACAGAGGCGAAGAAGGACGTGGCGACCGACGATAAACTCCGGGGAGCTGGAAGCGAGCGACGAGCCGGGGGTGTCCGAATGGGGGAACCCAAAAACAGCCCACTGAATCAAATAGGTGGGCATGAGCGAACCGGGCGAACTGAAACATCTTAGTAGCCCGAGGAAAAGAAAGCAAAAGCGATTTCCC